>NZ_JACJEV010000024.1:0-36348 GCF_014164235.1 Pseudoalteromonas sp. SG44-17
TAGAACCTAGAACCTAGCACCTAGAACCTAGAACCTAGAACCTAATTTATAAAAGGCACTTTTTTGCAACGCATTTATATTAGTTTATTCACAGTCGTTTTATTGCTCACTTTAGTGGGTCAAGCGGTTGCGTCTGTAACTATGAGTTGTGATATGCCACACATGAGTCAACCGCAAGCAACTATGGCTGATAGTAGTGATATGCATCACGACATGTCTGCGGGTATGATGAACATGGATTGTTGTGACGATGACGCAACCGCTAATCAAGAGTGTGGTTGTCCAATGAGCGCCTGCAGTACCCACTCAATGTTAAACATGAGTGTGTTAGTTACCGTTATACTGACGACGTCTGAAAAAGTACAACTTTATATCCCGCAAAATCAACATCGTATAGCCAGTTCACTGTATCGCCCTCCTATGCCTGCTTAATTGCAGGATAGGTGCGTCTAAAATTTACCTAAATCACCTTTTCTGCCCCTAAATTTAGTTGTCTTTTAATTTTAGTGGAGTAAGTGATGAATCACTTCGCAGTATTTAAAGTCAGTTTTTTAGCGCTTATGCTAACAACTGCAATTCCAGCACACAGTAATGAATTAAGCCTTGATGAAGCGCTCAGCTATGCACTTGATAATGAGCCATGGCTAACCGCCAGCAAATATCAACAAGCTGCTATAAAAGCACAAAGTTTAGCGGCAGGCACACTGCCGGATCCAGTATTAACGGTGGGCTTAATGAATTTACCCACCGACGGTTTTGCTTTTGACCAAGAAGGCATGACCCAATTAAAAGTTGGCGTGAGCCAAATGTTTAGCCGTGGCGATAGCTTAGCGCTTAAGCAGCATGCGTTAGCGCAGTCAGCGCAGCAATATCCTTGGCTACGAGCCGACAGACTCGCTCAAGTAAAAACCATTGTTATTGAATCTTGGCTCAATGCATATCGTGCCCAGCAAAGTATTGCGTTAATTGAGCAAGATAAAGCATTGTTCTCGCAACTTATTGATATTACTGAATCGAGTTATGCCAGCTCAGTAGGTAACACCCGCCAACAAGATATTATTCGAGCGCAGCTAGAGTTAACCCGCCTTGAAGATAAATTAGTGATGTTAGAGCAGCAGTTCGAAAGCGCGAAAAAGCGTTTATCGCAATGGTTACCAATCAACATGTTAACTCAGCCTGTCAGCGCAAAACGTCATGATATAGCGCCTTTAGTTGATTTTGCGCAGCTTGAATTTGCACAGTTGATGCCATTATTAATGGCGCATCCAGCGATTATCGCGCTTGATAAAACAGTAGCGGCTAAACAAACAGAAGTTGAGGTGGCAAAACAAGGCTATAAACCGCAGTTTGGGGTAAATATGGGCTATGGTTATCGTGATGATACGCCAATGGGGGATTCCCGAGCGGATCTGTTTTCAGTTGGTGTGAGTGTTGATTTACCACTATTTACTGATAACCGCCAAGACCAACAAGTTAATGCGGCGATTGCTATGGCAGAGGCGGTGAAAACTCAAAAACTAATTGCATTACAAAAGCTAAAAGGGATGTATTTTAAAGAGTTTAGTCAGTTGCCCCAATTAGCAAAGCGTGATGCACTTTATCAAACTAAATTATTGCCACAAATGGCAGAGCAAGCACAAGCTACATTAAATGCTTATACCCGTGATGATGGTGACTTTTCAGAAGTAATGCGCGCCCGTATCAGTGAACTGAATGCCAAAATTGATGCGTTAAACATAGAGATTGATCAACAAATTATTATTGCTCGCCTGAATTATTACGCTAGTAGCAAAGATGCTGCTGTGATGGTTGAGCAATTAGCAGGAGAGCACCGTGAACACTAATTTAAAATTGCTTATCGCAGTACTTATAGGTGCAGGAATATCTGCTAGTGGCTTGTATTTTTTTGGTAGTAGTACAGAACCCGAGGTGATCAGCGCAGAGAAAAAACCATTATATTGGGTTGCGCCTATGGATAGTAATTATCGCCGTGATGCACCAGGGCTTTCACCAATGGGGATGGACTTAGTACCTGTGTATAGTGAAGTAGCTGACAACAATCAAGATGGTCCCGGTGCAGTGACAATTTCCCCTGCTGTTGTTAATAATTTAGGGGTTAGAACGGCTAAAGTACAGCTCAAGGCACTGCAAAGTGAAGTAAAAACGGTGGGCTACGTACAATACAATCAAGATCAGTTAGTGCATATTCACCCGCGTGTAGAAGGCTGGATAGAAACGCTGTACGTTAAAGCCGCTGGCGATCAGGTAAAACAAGGGGAACCGCTGTATACCTTATACTCTCCGCAACTGGTAAATGCTCAAGAAGAATTTGTACTGGCTGTTGATCGTAATAACACCGTGCTTATTCGTGCAGCCAAAGCGCGCTTAAAAGCATTGAATGTGTCGGATGGTTTTGTCGAGCGCCTACAAGTTAATAAAAAGGTGATGCAAAATATTACCTTCTATGCTCGCCAAAGTGGTGTGGTTGATGAACTTAATGTGCGCGAAGGTTTTTATGTCAAGCCAGGCACCTCAATGATGAGTATTGCTCAACTTGATGAAGTTTGGGTAGAAGCCGAAGTATTCGAGCGGCAAGCGCAGCTTATTGAAGTCGGTTTACCGGTGACTATGACTCTAGATTATATTGCCGGACAAAGCTGGCGCGGTAAGGTCGATTATATTTACCCAACATTGGATGCCAAAAACCGTACTTTGCGGGTGCGTTTACGCTTTAATAATCAAGATCACCAACTAAAACCGAATATGTTTGCGCAAGTAAGCATCCATGCTAAAGCTGCTGAGCAACAACTTATAGTACCTAAAGAAGCGGTGATCCGCACCGGTTCCCAAGACCGTGTTGTTATCGCTTTAGGCGAAGGACGCTTTAAATCGGTGGCAGTCGAACTGGGCCGCAGTGATAGCCATAACGCCGTTATTTTAGCGGGCGTTAAAGCCGATGATGAAGTGGTGACGTCAGCGCAATTCTTGTTAGATTCAGAATCCAGCAAAAGCTCTGATTTTAAGCGCATGCAAACACCAGAAGCTACCACTAGCGTGTGGGGCAAAGGAGTCGTTAATAGTGTAATGGCAGGTCACCGTATGGTGAATATCAGCCATGACCCTATTGAAGAGCTCGATTGGCCTAGTATGAAAATGGACTTTAAGGTTGCCGATAGCGTTGATTTTCAAGCGCTGCAAGCTGGGCAAACACTGCATTTTGAGTTGACTAAAAAAGCCGATAGCAGTTATATGATTAGCGGCATTCATATTATGGATTCCACCCATATGATGAGCGAAGCGCAAAATATGGCGACCGTAACCGGTACTATCAACAGCATTAATAAAGCCCAGCGCACTGCCAATATTAGCCGTGGTGCAATTGAGAAATGGCACCGAGATCCGGCCACTATGGACTTTATGTTTGCTGAACATATTGATTTAAGTAGCCTTGAGCCGAAGCAACAGCTGACATTTACTTTTAGTGTGCAAGATGGTGAGTTCGTGATCCAGCGTATCGATACTGAATCAAGCATGCGAACTAGTGACAATAGCGCCATGTCATCGCATAACGGACATTAGGAGGCTTTATGATAGCAGCAGTTATTCGTTGGTCCGTTACCAATCGCTTTTTTGTATTATTGCTAACAGCAATACTCATTGGCAGCGGTTTATTTGCGGTAAAAAATACCCCAGTTGATGCCTTACCTGATTTATCCGATGTGCAGGTGATTGTAAAAACCTCATACCCAGGGCAAGCGCCACAGGTGGTGCAAGATCAGGTTACTTTCCCACTTACCACCGCGATGCTCTCAGTACCCGGGGCGCAAACAGTACGTGGTTTTTCATTTTTTGGTGATTCCTACGTATATGTCATCTTTGATGAAAACACCGATCTTTACTGGGCTAGAAGTCGAGTGCAAGAGTATTTAAGTCAAGTAGCAAGCCGCTTGCCCGACAGCGCAACTGCAGAGCTGGGCCCAGATGCCACCGGTGTAGGTTGGATTTATTTATACGCGCTGGTGGATAAAACCAATCAGCACGACATTAGCCAGTTACGCAGCTTGCAAGATTGGTTTTTAAAGTTTGAATTGCAAACCGTACCAGGGGTGTCAGAAGTGGCCTCAGTGGGCGGTATGGTGAAGCAATATCAAGTCAATGTAGAGCCAGATAAACTGCGTGCTTATGGTCTACCACTGAGTTTAATTCAAACCGCAATTAAGCAAGGTAACCAAGAAATGGGCGCTTCGGTGGTGGAAATGGCCGAAGCCGAATACATGGTAACCAGCACCGGTTATATAAAAAGCGTGGCTGATTTAGAGGCAATTCCACTTGGGGTGAATGCCAACGGGACACCGCTGCAATTACGCGATGTAGCCGATATTCGCCTTGGGCCACAAATGCGCCGTGGCATTGCTGAGCTAAACGGCGAGGGCGAAGTAGCTGGTGGCGTAGTGGTGATGCGCTATGGCGAAAACGCACAAAAAACCATAGAGCTGGTGAAAGCAAAACTTGAATCACTCAAGAAAGGCTTACCCGATGGGGTAGAAATTGTGCCTGTGTATGACCGCTCTAATCTGATCAAAAATGCAGTGGATAACCTCACCAGCAAACTATTTGAAGAGCTAGTGGTAGTGGCGCTTATCTGCATCGTATTTTTGTTCCATGTACGCTCGTCCTTGGTGGCAATTATCACTTTACCGCTGGGAATATTAACGGCATTTATCATCATGTATTGGCAAGGCATAAACGCCAATATAATGTCGCTGGGTGGTATTGCTATCGCCATTGGCGCGATGACCGACGGCGCGATTGTAATGATCGAAAACATGCATAAACACATGGAAAAAACGCCACTAACCGATGAAAACCGCTGGCAAGTTGTCACCGATGCTGCCAGTGAAGTCGGTCCAGCGCTGTTTTTTAGCTTAATGATTATTACCGTGAGCTTTATGCCAGTGTTTATTTTAGAAGCCCAAGAAGGCCGGATGTTTGCTCCGTTAGCGTACACTAAAACCTATGCCATGGCCGCATCTGCAGGATTAGCTATCACTTTAGTACCGGTATTAATGGGTTACTTTATACGCGGCAAAGTTATTTCAGAGCACAACAACCCTGTAAACCGCTTGCTAGTGAATGCTTACAAGCCACTGCTGAACACGGTCTTGCGGTTCCCTAAAATGACTTTAGTACTGGCTGTGGTGGTCGCTGTTATTGGCTTTTATCCGGTCAATAAAATTGGCAGTGAGTTTATTCCGCCGCTGGATGAAGGCGATTTAATGTATATGCCGACGACTTATCCTGGTTTATCGATTGGGAAAGCGCGCGAGATTTTACAACAAACCGATAAGCTCATCGCCACAGTGCCAGAGGTGTTAACCGTGTTTGGTAAAGTCGGCCGGGCAGAAACAGCAACCGATCCTGCGCCACTGACCATGATTGAAACCTTTATTCAGCTCAAGCCAAAAGATCAGTGGCGCGAAGGCATGACCTTAGACAAGTTGAAAAAAGAACTCGACGGCTTAGTGAAGTTTCCAGGTCTGACTAATGCATGGGTGATGCCGATCAAAACTCGTATTGATATGCTGGCAACTGGGATTAAAACCCCTGTGGGCATTAAAGTTGCGGGACCAAATTTGAGCGAGATTCAAAAAATTGGCCAGCAGATTGAAGTGTTACTTAAAGATGTACCCGGCACGGCTTCCGTTTACTCTGAGCGAGTAGCGGGTGGGCGTTATATAAAGGTCGATATCAACCGTGAAAAAGCCGCCCGTTACAGCTTAAATATTGCCGATGTGCAGCAAGTGGTTGCCACCGCAATTGGCGGCATGAATGTAACCGAAACGGTCGAAGGGCAAGAGCGTTACCCGGTAAACTTACGTTATCCGCAAGACTACCGGGATTCGCCCGAAGAACTGATGCTATTGCCAATAGTCACCCCTGCAGGGCAACGCATTGCTCTTGCCGATGTGGCTGACGTATTTATTGAAGATGGTCCGCCGGGCATAAAAAGCGAAAATGCCCGCTTAAACGGCTGGAGCTTTATTGATATTGATGGCATTGATATTGGTAGTTATGTCGACAATGCGCGCAAAGTGCTTGACGAAAAGCTAGTGCTACCAGCAGGTTATTCAATAACCTGGGCAGGGCAATATGAATACATGGAACGTGCGAAAGAAAAGCTCGCCTATGTATTACCACTGACCTTAGCGATTATAATTGTGTTGTTGTACCTCAACTTTAGAAGCTTTGTAGAAGTGGCAATTATAATAGCAACCTTACCGCTGGCGATGATCGGAGGCATCTGGTTAATGTACTTAGAGGGCTTTAACTTCTCAGTCGCCGTGGGGGTGGGCTTTATTGCCCTTGCTGGGGTCGCGGTGGAAATTGGCGTGATTATGCTGGTGTACTTAAATCAAGCCTACCAAGAAAAGTGTGCTCAAGCCAAGCTAGCAGGTACAACGCTTAGTTTTGCGGAGCTTAAACAAGCCATAGTCGAAGGCGCAGGCCTGCGAGTACGCCCAGTGATGATGACAGTCGCCACTATTATAATCGGTTTGCTCCCCGTACTTTACGGCACAGGCACCGGCAGTGAAGTAATGAGCCGCATCGCCGCGCCGATGGTCGGCGGTATGTTTAGTGCGATTGTATTAACCTTGCTCGTATTACCCGCAGTGTATTTGTTATGGCGAAAGCGGGGTCTGTAAAGCAGATAATAAAAAGGAGTGGGCTAACTACCTGACTCCTTTATTCTAATACTTTAATTTATTATTTTTATGTACACAGGGGTCAGGTTCGTTGCTTCACAACACTGCTCATATGCCAGTACCTGAACAACCATGACAGAGTATTATGAAGCAAGTGATCTGACCCCTATTATTTGCTATCTGACCCCTATTATTTGCTGGTATATTACAAAAGTTTGAAATTCTCACAGGAAGAGTTGATTAATGAAATGTGAAGCTCCACCGCTTGTTGTGTTTGATGCGCTAGTGAATCAAGATAATACCTACTTTTTTAAAGGAGTGCCCTTTACGGGCGTTGCTATTTTAGCTGAAAGGGGGATTGTTGTTAGCAAAAAGCAATTTTTTAATGGTCAAATATTGGGTGATTACGATTTACCTTTTATAGACATTAAAGGGCTTGAGCTTTTAGATGCGGCCATTGATCAAGAATGGGATGGAAATTTTCAGCTTATTCACGAAGGCAAACCTTTCAATGGTGTTGTATATGAGACTGCTTACGGTTGGGTGTGTGATGTACGTTGTATCGTTAATGGATGGATTGCTGATGCAATAGCACAACACTTTCAAAAACATGATTGCTACTCTGAATTATTTTATGGCGTTGGTCCTATTCAGTATGAATATGAATGGAATGAGCCTTCAGTGTTATCTTATTATGAAGCTAGATTTCAAGCAGAGGATAAAAGAAGTTTAAAGTTAGCTTTTAGTAAAGAAAACAGGCTTCGTGGTATATATATCTATAAAAGTATTGACGATATTTTTTGTTTGAATGCTGCAGTTGATAATTCACCGCTAAAAATCACTAGCTTTAGCGATATAAAAAAATTGCCTACTGGTAATGTTATAGAGCTTAGTCTACAAGACGTAACGGATATAAAGTTTACAGAATTACTGCCACCATTGTTAGAATTCCCAGTTAATACGCTTTTTGTTTCGAATGTTAGCAGGGGTGTTTTATGTGAGCTTAACAAACATGCTTGGCTGGAGCTAGAAGAACTAAGCTTTCACCATTTAGTTAATTTAACGTTAGATGAAGTCATTTCTTTTCGAAATGATAATTTTAAGGAGGTAAAAATATTATACAAACGTAAGCTTTATTAATGAGTTAAGATTTATGTTTTTTCATAAGTCTTTTCTCTATGTTTTTTTAAAGTTTTATTTACCAATTGGTCTGCTTGACGAGTGGTTTCTGGGAGTCGATATTTAGACGCTAGTTTTAACACCCACTCAACTGCAGTATCTAAAGATACTTTATGGCCAATGGATACATAAACGGGTTTGATATTATCTTGTGTACGTAAAACTTTGCCGATAATTTCAGCTCTATCCATTAAATTTGATGTTGCGCCGCGGTGTTTTGCAAGTTCTTTAAACTCGCCTAACAACTTGGTTTTTCCGCAGCCTATGGTTGGGATATCTAAGGTGACACCCAAGTGGCAAGCAAGGCCAAAGCGTCTTGGATGTGCAATGCCATGCCCATCGCAAACAATTAAATCAGGTACTATGGTCAGTTTATTAAATGCATTTAAAAGAGGGGGGACCTCACGAAATGAAAACAGCCCAGGGATATAAGGAAAGCTGATAGGCTCAATACTGGTTTGTACTTCAAGTACTTCTAATGTATCAGCATTCAGTACCGTAATTGCGCCAACAACTTCAGATGATTGTTCGTTATAGGCAACATCGACACCAGCAATTGTATTTATATCATTAAATTCGTTATGTATTTTTACAGATTTAGCTAATTTTTCTTGTTTCGCAATAAATAGCAGTTCATCGAAATGTTGTTGCTCTTCCATGTGACTTATAAATTAGTATAATTTGAAGTATCTCATCAAAGTATAATACACTAAAGCTGGGTTGATTTAAGACCAGTTTAAGAAACCACCCATCTTTAATGATTTGCCTACACTTAGGGCTATTCACCGAGGAAGAAAAGAATAGGGTCAGAAAAGAATAAAAAGAGTAGGGCACCCATTAGAAAGTTCCGGTCAAGCAGGCAGCTGTGTTTTCTTGTTCTTTTTATTCAAAAAACCAAGTGTTGTTATTTTTTTAACTCACTTTAGATATGACTACACATCTAATAATGACGTCGATTGGTGTGAATATGCACTGTGGCTTGAATAAAGAACGCCATATGAATTTAGGCAGTTTAATTAAGCATCATTGATGATTAATTAAGGCCCTTGGCTTTCGCCTCAGTCATCGTTTAGTGCCAATGTCTGTCCAGTTCTTGGCAGCGATGGCATTGATATCAGCAGTTATGTAGACAATGCACGCAAAGTGCTTGACGAAAAACTAGTACTACCAGCAGGTTACTCAATACCTGGGCTGGGCAATATGAATACATGGAGCGTGCTAAAGATAAGCTCGCTTATGTATTACCTCTGACCTTAGCGATTATTATCGTGCTGTTGTACCTCAACTTTAGAAGCTTTGTAGAAGTAGCCATAATAATGGCCACCCTACCGCTGGCAATGATGTCAAATGGTATAAAGGTACGGGCTGAACCGTTGCATCTTTATTAAGTTATTGAAGTACAGAATCTAAAGTAAAGTACCTAGCTATACCTAACTTAGCTGATTCTTCTAAAACCCTGTCCCTTTTATTCTTCTAAGTGCTGCTATTTACAGTGGGCAATAAAAGAGATATCGATGGCATAAGTGCGAAATTTTCTGGTTAAATATGGGCCTGTCCTTTGACTTTTGTTTTATTATGCCTGTCCCTTTATTTTTTCTCGAATAAGTAAGATAGTGGCAAAAAGAAAGACCTGGCCATTGCGCTTTTGTATGGTAACAAACTGCCTGATGCAAAGTCGCTGCGAGCAGCATTGCAAGATAAAGGTAAACGCGTTGAGCAAGGTAGTACCTCTTATGTACAGTCAGTAGTTGAAAACATGCAGCGCGAGTACAATAAGGCGATTGGTGCGGGCAACAATAGCGCTAGGTAATACCTTAGAAGCATTTAAGAATTACTCTGGTAAGATTGAATTTCGTAAAGTGCAGCAGGGTTTTCAAACCGGCAGTAGCTTAAAGCCAACGTTTGACGTGACAAATTACACTATTGGAAGTATCAAGTTATGAGCCATTTAAAGTACCACAATGACCACTATAAATTAGTGAATTTGCAAAATGCCTATCAAATTCATTTAGATACTTATAACAATAGGTGGCAGCGTTATCTCGAGCTAGAGCCCGCGATTTATGAGGAGCCGCAGGCACGGTTAAACTCTGACGCAATGGATTGTATAAGTCTAAGCTTTCATGCACAAAATGCAGAAAAAGGGCTTGATGGCGTGCCTATTATGCGCTTTGGCCTAGATTTATTACATGCGCACTATAATTTAGTGTCGAACCCAGGGCTGCGCCATATTTTTACCTTAAAAGAGCACGTGTTTCGCTTAGAGGGTCATTCTGAACATCGCGAAGTCATGGTTGATAATTGGTTATTGCAATTGAGTTTAGCGCTTTGCTTAAGAGAGGCTGATGCGGTTGAGCTAATCTGCCGGTGCGAAGAAGATTGGCTTGAGTACCCTGATGCCTTTGACTTCGCACTCCTCAAGTTTGTGCGAAATATATTTGTACAAGACGCAGACCAAACAGTGTTATTACGGGAGGTAATGGAAAAGTCAGGCCCTGAGCATGTTGATGAATTTAGAGCGCCTTACGTGAACCAGCTATTCTTACCTTATTTGGATGTGTGGGTAGCGCTGTTATCAAACGATGCCGCTCATTACCAACGGGCAATCCATAAAGCTATTGAATTACATTACACATTCTATAACGACCCACCGGAGGGGGCGGTCACGTGGAAAGGTGATGTAGCCTTGCTGATAAGCGCGGTGGCAAGCCTTGCCTATGATAAGCATGGCTGGCAGGTACCCGACACCCCCTACCTTCCAAAGTGGCTTATTTATAAAGAGTTTGAAGAGGGGTAAACCAGCCTCACTTCAACATCAGTATAAATAGCAAGAATAGCTCAGCTCTTTGTTATTGCCTTTTCATATTTAGCAGCGCGTATTTTATCTACGGCTAGGATATGAAAAGGCTGTAATGAACATATATTGATTTATCTGAATAATGCCTGTTATTGACTCGGTATTTCACTTAGCCATAGTTTAAATAAAATAGGAGCCACCGCTTTTTACCGCCACCCTATAAAAATTACCCTATGACTTGTAACTTATACGAGTTTGGGTGATGGTTTTTTAATATCTCTCTGTTTTAATTTAACTTTTTATTGGCACGTTTTACGCAGGAGTATGGTTACTAGGGTTAATTAAGGAACGCACATGCAAGTTAAAACAATACAAGAAGTGTACGACTGGACTGTACTATTTCATACCCAAATGGCGGCAAATTTTTTTAGTCTCAGAGACGATTTAGCAGAGCATAACCAAATGCTGGCAGACTATTTTGTTAAGTACGAAAAAAAGTTGGCTGAGGATTTAGTTGGTTTTAAAGCCATCACGGAGATCAATACCTTAGATACTTATTGTTACGAGTACTTTGCTGAAAACTCTGAACTGATTAATTTTACAGATTTAAACCGTGATACGCGTGTTGATGAGCAAGCCATGCAAGGTTATATATCAGATCAGCATCAAAAGGTGATCAATCTTTATCAATACTTACTTAGTCGTGCAGAAACGCCAACAGGTAAAGAGAAACTATCTCAATTGCTGGAGCTTGAACATCAAGGATTAAAGCAAATGATGCAAAGTGCTAATCGCCATATGGATATGTAATAGAAGATCTAATTTGGATAGCGCATGCTATCCAAATTCAGCCATATCTGTAAATCACACAAAGTCGATTAAAAAGCCTACTTTCTTCAAATATTTTTGCTCTTGTTGTAAATCAGCATGAAGCAAGGTTTGTTCATTGAGCCAATCAGCTGGGAACTGCAATAGCATACTATTGCCTTTTACTGACACTGCTAACTCTTGATGTTGATCGTTAAGGCGTTTTTGATTTAATAATATAGCTAGTCTGAGTAAGACAATTAATTGTAATATTTGAAAGTGCGGCACCGAGAGTAAAGTTGGAAATTCTTCTAAACGAATTTTTTTACGGTAAAACCGTATCATACAGCTTAATAATGTTTGCTGTTGTTGAGTAAATCCTGGCAGCTGACTATTTTCAACAACATAAGCACTATGTTTGTGTAAGCCTGATGAGTTAATACCTAAACCCACTTCGTGTAATTGCGCTGCCCACACTAATAATTGATGATTATCTAATGAGTCGAGCTGCCATTCTTTTTGTACTTGTAGGAATAACCAATCGGCAGTATTTGCAACACGCTGGGCATGTACTTTATCTATTGTGTTTCTTTCGCTTAAATTAGCTATGGTATTGGTGCGTATATCTTTAAGCGCTAACTTTTGCTGCATTTCATGCAGTAAACCTTCGCGTAGTGAAAAGTCGCTGTAATCCATTTCGGTAATATTAAACAGCTGAAAAATCGCGAGTAAAATAGCTAAGCCACAGCAAATACTTACTTGACGCTCCGGGCTTAAACCTTCAATAAGTAAGTTATCGATAGTTTTAGCGGCTATAAACTGAGTTTTAAGTTCGATCAATCGCTCCTGTGTGATATTTTTTTGTTCAGGGTCATTAGCGTTGATCATGGCTAATATTGATTTGATGGTGCCTGACGTCCCCACTACCGATTGCCAGCCTGCACTGACGTAATTGGCAAAAATGACTTCAAGTTCTTGCTCTGCTTTTATTTGTGCTTTGCTAAAGCGTTTATCATTAATAATACCATCGGCAAAAAATTGCTTGGTATAGCTTACGCAGCCCATATTACGGCTAGAGAGCAGCTTATGTTTAAAATGCTTGCCAATAATTAGCTCGGTGCTACCGCCGCCAATATCAATAACTAAACGGTTTTCATCGTGATGAACATAATGAGCAACACCTTGATAGATTAAGCGGGCTTCTTCTTGACCTGAGATCACATCAATATGATAAGGAAAAACTCTATTTGCCTGAGTTAAAAATGAATTAATATTTTTAGCTCGTCGTAATGTATAAGTTGCAGCAATTTTTACATTGCTCGCAGGGAAGTCTTGTAGCGTAGTAGCAAACTGCTTTAATATCGTTAATGCTCTATCTATGGCAGTTTGACTTAATTGATTTTTTTCATCTAAGCCATCGGCTAAGTAAACGCGTTGTTTTTCTTTGTGGAGAATTTGCAAAGAGCCATCCACTTCTCTTGCGACCACTAAATGAAAGCTGTTTGAGCCTAAGTCAACCGCAGCTATTGAGGGATAATCATTCATTATTGTAATTGCCTTCCCATTTTTTTAAGTGATCATAAATAGCTATTTGCGAACGTATTTTTTTACGATTACCGCGTCTAACATAATGATTTTTCTGTTCGCTATCAATGATTCTCGCTTTGGTACGATCTTTAAATTGCAGTTCAAGTACGTCAACAATGAGTTGTTTTAGTTTTTCATCATAAATAGGCACGCCAACTTCAACTCGATGATCAAGATTACGTGTCATCCAATCTGCAGATGAAATATAGACTTTTTCATCCCCATTATTACCAAAGATCATAACTCGCGGGTGCTCTAAAAAGCGATCGACGATACTAATTACCCGAATGTTGTCGCTAAAATTATTGAGTCCTGGCACTAAGGAACACATACCACGGACAATAATGCGAATTTTAACACCGCTACGAGCGGCCAAGTACAAACAATCAACCAGTTCTTTATCTACTAAGTTATTTATTTTTAATGTTATTTTACCGGTGTGGCCATTTTCAACATGGGTTATTTCTTGGTGAATTAAACCAAGCAACAGCTGTCGAGCGTTCACTGGCGAAATCATCAAATGTTCGAACATAAACGGTTTATAACTGCTTTCAATAAACTTAAATACGCTATCACTTTCGTCACAAATACCTTGATGTTTAGTAAATAAACTAAAGTCTGTATAAATTTTGGCGGTTTTTTCGTGAAAATTACCAGTGCCAATGTGCGCGTACTTTACTATTTGACCTTTTTCACGACGATGAATAATACATAACTTACTGTGTACTTTGAGAGCTGGTATACCAAAAATAACTTTAATACCTGCGCCACTGAGTACTTTTGCCCACTCAATATTATTTTGTTCATCAAAGCGTGCTTTTAGCTCCACCATAACGGTGACTTTTTTGCCATTTTTTGCCGCGTTGATCAGTGATGAAATTAATCGAGATTTACTCGCAACACGATAAATGTTTACTTTAATTTGTGTTACTCGAGGGTCAAATGCTGCTTGGCGAACATATTCCAGTAGATGATTAAATGTATGATATGGATAATAAAGTAGAATATCTTGCTGACTAATTGCAGCAAACACACTGGCATGATTATTAAATGCTGTGCTTTGCAAAGCCGGTAATGATTTGTTTTCTAAATATTGCCGACCAACATTGGGAAAACCAATAAAGTCTCTAAAGTTACGATAGCGACCACCGGGGATCAACGCATCGTGATGAGTAACACCTAAGCGTTTTTTCATTACTTTGAGCATTGGCTCAGGCATCGCTTGGTCGTATACTAAGCGCACCGGCTCGGCATAAATACGCTGTTTTAGGCCCTTAGACATCTTATCTAAAATACCTTCTTCTAGTTCGTCATCTAGGTTGTATTCTGCATCACGGGTCAGCTTGATTGCGTAGCCTTGGATCTCAGTAAAACTAAAAAAACTGCTAAATACGTCACTTAAAAAAAACAAAATAATGTCATCTAACATCACAATAGTTTTATGACGACGGGTTTTTTCGGGTGGTAAAATTACAAAGCGTGGTACGCGATCGGTAGGGACTTCTAACATTGCATAATGACTTTTGTCGTTAAACATTTCGACAAACAAGTACGTCATTGTATCGTTAATATGATCTGAGAAGTCTTTATTTTCATCTAGCATTATAGGCGATATATGCTGTAATACATTGTCATGAAAAAATATTTTTAGCCAGTTAATATGAAATTCACTAAGCTGCTCGGGACGGTCAACATGAATGTTGTGGGTATTTAAATCATCGAGAATTTGCTGATGAATAACGTTAAATTTTTTACCAAGCTGCAAAACCTTTTGCTGAATTTGGGTCAGTAAAATTTCATCTTCATCAAAATTAGTATCTGGTAGTTTATTTAATAGAATACGTCGTTTTACATCGGCAACACGGACTCTGAAAAATTCATCTAAATTGTTTGAGAAGATCCCCAAAAAACGAATACGTTCAATAATTGGGTTATTTTTATCTTTAGCTTCTTGTAAAACGCGATCGTTAAATGACAGCCAACTTAACTCTGGGGCAAAATAATTAATCGTTTGAGACGCATCAGCGCAGGCGTTCATATTCTATTCCTTGGATAGCAACTGAACAAAATATAAAGTAATTAGATGACATAAAAATGACAAACATGTCACTTTTATGACATGTTTATCTAGCTATAAGAGATGAATTTTAGCTGTGGCTTAAGCGTCTTCAATATCAACAATTAAGTCGGATGTAATTGCTTCGAGTGCAGCAACAACTTCGTCTTTATTCATGCCTGAAGGCAAGGCAACAGTTGCTACGGCGCTGAAAATTGGTAGTCCCCAGTTTGGTGCGCTTTGCTGCTTA
Source organism: Pseudoalteromonas sp. SG44-17 (assembly GCF_014164235.1). NCBI lineage: Bacteria > Pseudomonadati > Pseudomonadota > Gammaproteobacteria > Alteromonadales > Pseudoalteromonadaceae > Pseudoalteromonas > Pseudoalteromonas sp. SG44-17. Next base: position 15,381 of record NZ_JACJEV010000024.1, read on the forward strand.
GAGTTTAAGTGAGTGATATTAGCCCCTTTGTGACGCAATACTCCTGCAAGTTCTTGAATAATACCTGGTCGGTCATTACCAGTTATCACAAAATTAAGCTGTTCAGCAGGTGTGTCTGGTAGTTCATGCGCGCCTGTTTCAATCCGTACTTCTAATTGTGGTAAGCCATGCAATGCGTCTTGTAATTCTTGCAGATGCTCTGCTGGCACAGCTACTTCAATGATGCCAGCAAAGTGACCGGCTAAATGGCTTAAGTTACTGGTTAACCAGTTACCATTATGATTTAAAATTGCAGATGAGATGTCTTCTACAAGTCCCGGACGATCTTGTCCCAAAATAGTTATAACCAATTGCTTCATATAGATAATTCCTAAAGAGTGCCGTAATTAAATAATAAATGCCCAGGCATGAAATTATTGTTATATTAAAAAGAACCGGATTGAGTATTGACTCAGTCCCCAAATTTGTCCAATTTTTTTGCCAATAGTTCAATTTAAAAACAGTAAAATAGTGTGAGTTTACAGTCTGAATTATCTAAACTTTTGTTTATCAATAATAAAGCACTAAGTTGAAAGTTTTTCAAGTTATTGAATATAAACATTGTTTGTTGTTTTATGATGAATACCACAACAAAGTCTTAGCAATTATGACGTTTGTAACAATACTGTCATCTTGGTGAAATATAATCTATCCAACGTTAAGATTTATAGGTGTTTTGATGACTTCCAATCCGAATAAACCGTCTTTTAATACGGATAGAAGCCGTCTATTTAAAGATCGGTTTGCCAAATTTAGCATTACCGCTGGCGGTATTATGGTATTAATAGCTTTGCTATTGATATTCTTCTATTTATTGTATGTTGTGCAACCTATTTTTGAATCAGCGAAGGTAGAAACGCGCGATAGTTTTGCGCTTAGCGATGCTGAACAAATTGTTGGCTTAGGTGTTGAAGAGCAAACAGAAATTGCTTTTTTACTGAGCAAACAAGGTAAGGTTGATTATTACAGTGTTGAGAAAAAGGGCTTTGGTAAAAAGCTTGCTAGCTTAGTTGTGCCACTTGACAGCGAAGTGAGTAGTTTTGCAACCAGCGCGCCATTTCAAGGGCATTACGCATACGGACTAGAAAATGGTTCGGTGATGATAGTGTCACCTAAATTCTTAGTTACCTTTCCTAATAACGAACGTAAATTAACCCCACGTTTGGGTTATCCACTTGGTGAAAAAACATTGCAGGTTGACGACAATGGTGCTGCCATTAAACAATTTGCATTTAGTCATTATGAAGATAAAACCGCTGTTGTGGCACAAACGGCTGACAAACGTGTGATTTTTAGCAGCTTTGTTGCTGAAGAAAACATGTTCAGCGGTGAAGTTGAATGGGTTGTAGAACGCACTGAACTTGATGTTGAAGGGCGCGTAGACCAACTCCTAATGTCGCCAGATACCACCCGTACTTTTGTTCGCTCAGCAAATCAAATTTATGTTTACGATACTCGCAATCCAAGCGAGGTTGAGCTGATCCAAATGCTTGCGGCGAATGAAGAAAATGCCAACTTGGTTTCGGCGCAATTATTAGCCGGAGCTAACTCGCTGATGCTAGCGAATGACAATGGTGAAGTTTCGCAGTGGTTTGAAATTAATACTGACGATGGCCGTGAATATCAAAAAATACGCGCGTTTGAAACCTCAAAGCAGCCTAAGCTAGATATATTCACTGAGTTTTATCGCCGTACGTTCTTTACCACCAGTTCTAATGGTGAGTTAGGCGTGTATTACACCACCAGCGAAGCAAAACTATGGCAAGGTAAAATCAGTGAAGGTCCGATTGAAAACTTTGCTATTGCACCACGCTCAAATGCGGCACTTATTCTAGCTGATGACAAATTAACCGTGGTTGAAATTCACAATGAACACCCTGAGGTGACTTGGTCAGCCTTGTGGCAAGAAGTGTGGTATGAGGGTTATCCAGAGCCGGGTTATATTTGGCAATCAACGTCTGCCGGTGATGACTTTGAAGCTAAGTTTTCTTTAGTGCCAATTTCATTTGGTACTATAAAAGCTGCTTTATATGCGATGCTATTCGCAGTGCCGATTGCGCTCTCGGCAGCAATTTATACCGCTTATTTTATGTCAGGTCCATTGCGTAAAGTAGTCAAACCAACGGTTGAAATAATGGAAGCATTACCAACCGTAATTTTAGGTTTTTTAGCAGGCTTATGGCTTGCGCCGTTGATAGAAGAGCATTTACCTGCGATTGTTGGTCTGTTATTTATGCTGCCGCTGGGGATTTTAGCGACCGCATTTGCGTGGACTAAATTACCAGAAAGCTTTCGTCACCGTGTTCCTGAAGGGGCTCACTCAATCTTACTAATACCAGTATTGTTACTGATTGGTTGGTTAGCCTTTGCGATGAGCGGGGTGGTTGAGTTGTGGATGTTTGACGGTAATGTTCGCCAGTATTTGACTAACGAATTGGGTCTGACTTTCGATCAACGTAATTCACTGGTAGTCGGTATTGCGATGGGTTTTGCGGTTATTCCGACTATTTTCTCTATCGCAGAAGATGCTGTATTTAGTGTGCCTAAGCATTTATCAAACGGTTCATTGGCGCTAGGCGCAACACAATGGCAAACCTTGGTTAGTGTGGTGTTATTAACCGCCAGCCCTGGTATTTTCTCTGCGGTCATGATGGGCTTAGGCCGCGCCGTAGGTGAAACGATGATTGTACTAATGGCAACGGGTAATACGCCAATAATGGATTGGAGTATTTTCCAAGGTATGCGTACTTTGGCCGCGAATATTGCAGTAGAAATGCCAGAATCGGAAGTGGGAAGTTCACACTATCGGATCTTATTCTTAGCCGCTTTTGTATTGTTCATATTCACCTTTATTTTCAACACAATTGCTGAGTTTGTGCGTCAGCAGTTGCGTGATAAATACAGCTCGATGTAAGTGGGAGACACGACATGTTAAAGCAGTGGTTTAAGTCAGGTTCTCCTTGGATATGGATGACAGGTGGTGCAGTAAGTATCAGTTTGATTTCTGTCTTAGGGTTATTAGCAATGATTGCTTGGAAAGGGTTAAGCTTTTTCTGGCCATCACAAGTAGTGCAATTAGAGCTACAAGGCTCGGTTGCGCAGCAAACCGTAATTGGTGAAATATACGACCGTGAAATGGTGCCTAAGTCTCGTCTTGAGGCAACCGGTGTTGATTTATCTGGTTATGATAAAGAGCAACTAGAGCGTTATTTAATTAAAACCGGTAACCGTGAATACGTTGATTTAGATTTTCGTTGGGTGTTAGAAACTGACATAAAATCAAATACCATGCCTGCGACCCTAGCTGTATTTGAGCGCAGTAAAAACGGTAACTTTTATGGCTACGTTGAACAGGTAATAAAAGACGGCCAAGTGATTACCTATAATAAAACTGAAGTATTAGAAGAATTAGTTGAACGTGCCGTTGAGCTTAATGAGCAAGCTCTTGATTTGCAAAACGGTGACATTGGTCATATTAACTATCAATTAGAGCGTTTACGTTTACAAGAGAAATCGTATTTACTTGATGATGCATTGACCGATGAACGAGTGGCTGAGCTTGCGCAACAGCGTGCTGATCTAAGGGCCGAGTATGGCGTACTTGAAAAGCAATTATTTGCACTGCGCAAACAAGCTAAGCGTGATCAGGTAACCGTAAAAGATATGCGCGGTGAAATTGTTACTTTGCCTTTATATCAGGTTTTGGATTTTTGGTTTCCTAATGACATGAGCTTTGTTGCAAAGTTAGGTCACTATTTTGTTCAACTAGGTAAATTTGTTTCAGATGATCCGCGTGAAGCTAATACCGAAGGTGGTGTATTCCCGGCAATCTTTGGTACTGTTTTTATGGTAATGTTGATGGCTGTAATCGTAACGCCGTTTGGGGTTGTAGCAGCTATATACTTACATGAATATGCGGCTAAAAATGCGGTTACCAAGATGATCCGTATCGCGGTCATTAACTTGGCTGGTGTTCCTTCAATTGTTTACGGTGTATTCGGCTTAGGATTCTTTGTTTATGTATTAGGTGGCAGTTTGGATCAATTGTTTTATCCAGAAGCCGCACCTAGTCCAGTATTTGGTACTCCAGGGGTACTTTGGTCTGCTTTAACGCTTGCTATTTTAACGCTGCCTGTGGTGATTGTATCAACCGAAGAAGGCTTATCACGTATCCCAAGTACGGTTCGTCATGGCTCTTTAGCACTGGGCGCAACGCAAGCTGAAACGTTATGGCGTATTATCGTGCCAATGGCCAGTCCTGCGATTATGACCGGTTTAATATTAGCGGTAGCGCGTGCTGCCGGCGAAGTTGCACCATTGATGCTAGTGGGTGTGGTGAAAATGGCACCGACATTACCGCTCGATGGTAACTTCCCGTATTTTCATCTAGATCGAAAGTTCATGCATTTAGGTTTTCATATATACGATGTTGGCTTCCAAAGCCCAAATGTTGAAGCGGCGCGTCCGCTAGTGTATGCCACCGCATTCTTATTGGTATCAGTAATTATTACACTGAATATCACCGCGATAGGCATACGTAACCATTTACGTGAAAAATTTAGATCGCTTGATCAATAATTAGTAAAGATTCTATAGGTAACAAACATGATTACAGTCGCTCCACAAGTAAACCAATCAAGCACGAGTTTGAAATTGGACTTAGACAATTTAAGCACCGAGCAAACGGCACTCGAGATCAAAAACTTAGATCTTTACTATGGTGAAAAACAAGCGCTTAGCTCAGTGAATATGAATATTCCAAAAGGCCAAGTAACCGCATTTATCGGACCATCAGGGTGTGGTAAATCTACGTTATTGCGCTGTATTAACCGTATGAATGATCTGGTTGATATTTGCCGTATTGAAGGTGAAATTTTACTACACGGACAAAACATCTATGACAAAAAGGTAGATGTTGCAGCGCTGCGTCGCAATGTTGGTATGGTATTCCAGCGTCCGAACCCGTTTCCTAAATCAATCTACGAAAATGTGGTTTATGGCCTACGCTTACAAGGTATCAAAGAAAAACGTAAATTAGACGAGGTGGTTGAACAGTCACTGCGAGGTGCGGCACTGTGGGATGAAGTAAAAGATCGGCTTCACGATAGCGCATTTGGTTTGTCAGGTGGTCAGCAGCAACGTTTAGTGATTGCACGCTCTATCGCCATTGAGCCTGAAGTATTATTACTCGATGAGCCAACATCAGCATTGGATCCTATTTCAACACTGGTAATTGAAGAGCTTATCAACGATTTAAAAAATAAGTTTACCGTTGTTATCGTAACCCACAACATGCAACAAGCAGCGCGGGTTTCTGATCAAACGGCCTTTATGTACATGGGTGAATTAATAGAGTACTCAGATACCAATACGTTATTTACTACCCCAACGAAAAAGAAAACGGAAGATTATATCACCGGTCGTTACGGCTAGGCTGAGTCAAACTGTTTTTGGGTTACGTTAGCGATTTTGATAAGAAGGTAAACAATGGAACACAATATTAATAAGCATATTTCTGGCCGCTTTAACCAAGAGCTAGAAAACGTTCGTAACCATGTATTAAGCATGGGTGGCTTAGTTGAGCAGCAACTTAATAGCGCGCTTGATGCGGTAAGTAATGGCGATGCTGAGTTAGCGCGTAAAGTGCGTGAAAACGACTATAAAGTAAACGCCATGGAAGTAAATATTGATGAGGAATGTACCCGTATCATTGCTCGTCGTCAGCCAGCTGCAAGTGATTTACGCTTAGTGGTCGCGATTGCTAAAACCATTGCCGATTTAGAGCGTATTGGCGATGAGGCTGAGCGTATTGCTAAAGTTGCGCTAGATTCATTTACTAAAGATCAGCAAGATTTATTAGTTAACATCGAAAATATGGGTCGCCAAGTTTCAAAAATGCTGCATGATGTACTCGATGCTTTTGCACGTATGGATGTACAAAAAGCATTTGAAGTACACAAAGAAGATGCCAAGGTTGACCGTGAGTATGAAGCAATTACTCGTCAAATTATGACCTATATGATGGAAGATCCACGTTCAATTCCAAAAATTATGGATTTAGTTTGGTCGGTACGTTCATTGGAACGTATTGGCGACCGTTGTCAAAACATCTCTGAATATATTATTTACTTTGTTAATGGCAAAGATATTCGTCATACATCTCAAGAGGATATAGAAAAATCGTTATAGATTTTTTGATACCGTCTTGTTTTATTAAAGCGGCCAATGGTCGCTTTTCATGTTTTCGTTATAATTATAATGCTGTAGCGGCAGCTGTGATGTAATAAAAGCATTCACAATCGCGGTGAATGCTGTAAAATTCACGCCGCAAAGCATACTAATTTGATTTAAGGGTCAGTTATGCCTACAAACGCATTTTTAGGGGTATTCGCAAAATCTCCTATAAAGCCAATGGAAGATCACATCAAGAAGGTACATCAAGCAAGTAAAGCTTTGATCCCTTTTTTCAATCATGTATTTAAAGAAGAGTGGCAACAAGCAGAAGAGATTCGCTTGAACATTCGTACTTTAGAACGTGAAGCCGACGACATGAAAAGAAATATACGTTTACAATTACCGCGCGGTTTATTTATGCCGGTAGAGCGTACAGATTTGCTCGAACTCGTCACCCAGCAAGATAAAATTGCTAATAAAGCAAAAGACATTGCTGGTCGTGTAATTGGTCGTGAGATGACCATTCCAAAAGAAATTCAAGTTAACTTTTTAGCCTATGTAACTCGCTGTGTTGATGCAACTAAACAAGCATCAAACGCAATCAATGAGTTAGATGAGTTACTAGAAACTGGTTTTAAAGGTCGTGAAGTGACCTTAGTAGAAAAAATGCTCGTTGAATTGGATGCAATTGAACAAGACACGGATGATATGCAAATCATAATACGTCGCCAATTACGCGACGTCGAAGATGAACTCAATCCTGTAGATGTAATGTTTTTATATAAAATCATCGAATGGGTCGGCGAGCTTGCGGATATCGCAGAACGCGTTGGTTCGCGTCTTGAGCTGATGTTAGCTCGGTAATTTACACTCAGTTCAATAACGAAAGATTAGGGTTACACAATGGATATCATTGCATCTTATGGCACGGTATTAATTTTAATTGCCGCAGCAGTCGGTTTTTTTATGGCTTATGGTATTGGCGCGAATGACGTTGCTAATGCGATGGGCACATCGGTAGGTTCAAAAGCATTAACTATTAAACAAGCTATTTTTATAGCGATGATTTTTGAATTTGCAGGCGCCTACTTAGCTGGCGGCGAAGTAACATCGACAATTCGTAAAGGCATTATCGATTCTACGCCGTTTTTAGACCTGCCAGAACTTATGGTATTAGGGATGATCTCGGCATTATTTGCAGCGGGTAGTTGGTTGCTAATAGCTTCATTCTTAGGTTGGCCGGTATCAACCACGCATTCAATTATTGGCGCTATCATCGGATTTGCCTTAGTTGCAGTTGGCAGCGAAGCGATTCAATGGGACAAAGTTGCAGGTATTGTGGGGAGTTGGATTGTTACCCCGGCGATTTCAGGGTTTATTGCCTACTTAATATTTATGAGTGCGCAAAAGTTAATTTTTGACACCGATGCGCCACTTAATAATGCCAAACGCTATGTGCCTATTTACATGGGTTTAGCCGGTTTTATCATGTCTTTAGTAACCATCAAGAAAGGTTTAAAGCACATTGGTATTAATTTAGGTGCTGTTGAAGGTTATGCATTAGCAATCGGTATTGCTGTTATTGTTGGTATTATTGGTAAAATCGTTATTTCTCGGTTAAAGATTGATCCAAAAGCCGATAAGAAAATGCAATTTAATAACGTTGAGAAAGTATTTGCTATCTTAATGGTATTAACCGCATGTTGTATGGCATTTGCTCATGGTTCTAATGACGTGGCTAACGCGATTGGTCCGTTGGCTGCAGTTGTAAACATTGTTGAAAATAACGGTGAGATAGCTAAGCAAGCGACAATCGCATGGTGGATTTTACCACTAGGTGGTTTCGGTATTGTTGCAGGCCTTGCAATTTTAGGCAAAAAAGTAATTAAAACGATTGGTGAAGGCATTACGCATTTAACACCAAGTCGTGGTTTTGCTGCTGAATTAGCTGCTGCTTCTACAGTTGTAATTGCATCGGGAACAGGCTTACCAATTTCTACTACACAAACCTTAGTTGGCGCGGTATTAGGGGTAGGTATGGCACGTGGAATTGCTGCACTTAATATGGGTGTGATCAGAAACATTGTAGTTTCTTGGGTAATTACATTGCCAGTTGGCGCTGCCCTTGCTATTGTTATTTTCTACATACTGAGAACTGCCTTTGGAGTTTAAATCCAGCAGTCTTTAAGTATTACAGACTTTTAGCTTGAAAAGATCTCAACGCCCTTGGTGTTGGGGTCTTTTTATTTGTGGGTACAAAAAGTATGACGAACTTACCAAGTATTAAACAGCTGCAGTATTTATTGGCAGTTCATCAGCATCAACATTTTGGCCGCGCCGCAAGTGCGTGTTTTATTGGTCAATCAACACTCAGCAGTGCAATTCAAACCCTTGAAGAAACACTCGGTTGCCAACTCATAGAGCGTGAAAATCGTAGTTTGATGTTCACAGCCATCGGCGAAGAAGTGGTAGAGCGGGCACGCAAAATTATTGACGATACGCTAAGTGTTAGAGAGCTGACTAAAAGCCATTTAACACCGCTAAGCGGTACGCTCACCCTCGGAGTTATTCCAACGATTGCTAGTTTTATTGCGGCACCTCTATATCACCTTTGTCAGCAACAGTTTGCTGATTTAGAGTTGGTACTGGTTGAAGACACCAGTGATAGCTTGTTAGATAAACTCGAGCATGGCCATATCGATATGGCGCTATTGGCACTACCTTACGATACTGATAAATTTCATACTCAAGTACTCGCGCAAGATCACTTTTGCTTAGTACATCATAAAGACTATTTACCTGCTAAGAATATAGAAGATTTTAACTTGTTACCGGAAGCCAGCGTGTTCTTATTAGAGCGAGAGCATTGTATGACAGGGCACGCATTAAGTGCTTGTCATTTAAATCGTTCAAGCTGTATCAATCCGTTTGAAGCGGCGAGCTTACACACCTTACTTAGCATGGTTGAGCACCAGTTCGGTGTGACTTTTTTACCGCAAATGGCGATTAACGCGGGTATTTTAGCGAACAAAAACATGCTTGCCACTCCCTCACAAAGTGACGCATACCGCGATATTGGCATTTTATGGCGCAAAACAACTGGTCGTATTCGAGATTTTCGTTTATTTAGCCAAATGCTAGAAAGCTTTTTAAAGCAGCAATGTCGCTTAATGCCAATCGACTTAAATATTTAACCATTCTAGCGAGCTAAATAAAGCGCTAACTGCGTTATAAATTTTTCATGTAGAACAACTATATGTCAAAATTTATGCCTTGTTATCACTCCATTTATCTGTCGCTATAAATGGTCAGTAACTTAACACGATTGGTATAACGACACAGGAATAGCTCATTTAGGTGAGCTTTTTTATTTATTTTCATTTATTTTTATCTTTTCCAAACTATCTGCTTCACTCTATCGACTAACCTCATAAGTAAAATAACTAAGCATCGAGAATCGTGTTTTTTCAATCAATAGAAACATTAATCGCCAAAGCACAACAAGGAAATAAGCGCGCCTGGCTTAAGCTGGTTAAGCAGCATGAAAGCCAAGTTTATAACTATTGTTTGCGGATGCTAAGTAACCCAGATGATGCCATGGACTTAATGCAAGAGGTGTTTATTTCGGTGTATAAAAGTCTGCCGAACTTTCGTGGTGAGTCGAGTTTTAATACTTGGGTATTTCAAATTATGCATCGGCGTAGCGTTGAATACTACCGCCGTCGCAAGCATTATCAGAGCTTAGATGATGTGCCAGAACAGGCCTGTGAACACAGTGAATTAGAAGGCAATAGTGTAGCTCAGGCCCAGCATCAGCAATTAAAAAGTATGTTGAATAAGTTACCGTGGGAGCAGCGTTTAGTGGTGGAGTTGAAATTTTTCCAGCATTGCACCTTTGAAGAGATTGCTGAGCAATTAGATATTTCAACTAATACTGCTAAGTCGCGGTTATACAGTGCATTAGGAAAATTAAAAGTTCATTTGGAGGCCGTAGATGGCTAGTTTAGAGTCGCTTTTTGAGCAATGGTTAGATGGTAAAGTTTTGAGCGATAAACAATTGCAGCAGCTCGAAAATGATCCCGAATATGCAGCGTTGATGAGCCAAGCGCAAGTATGGCAACAGCATAGCCGTGACTATAAGGCTGTACCTGTACCAATCTGGGATCGCCAATCAACAATATCGCAGTTCTCTGCTGTGCCTGTGTTTAGCGTCGCTGGAGCGTGGGCTGTTGCAGCATCAGTATTGGTTTGTTCGTTAATCTTTTTAGTTATACCGCAATCAGATGCGCAGGGGTTACTTGCACAAGTAACGAAACAAACACATTTATTGCAGTCTCAACAAAAGCAAATTGACCAAATGCAAAGAATTATTACTGCGCAAAATCAATTGCAACAACAGCAGATGTATCAATTAGCAAAAGAGGCCATTGCAACAGGACGAGTTGAACGCCAAGAAGATATTGCCAGTTTAATCACTTACATCAAAACCCAGCGAGCTCAAGATCAAGCGTATCTACGGATGCAATTAAATGATTTAGCCGAACAAGTACAAGAGCAGCCAACAGCCGCGATTGCGAAAAATTAGGAGTATAGAGCATGAATAAAAAACTTATCAGCAGCGCCATAATGGCCATACTTGGGTGCTTAAGTGCTAATGTATCTGCGCAAGACCCTGCGGAGTTGGCATCAATACAGCGTGAAGTAGCAATAATGGAAAACATTTTAAGCAGCGCGTTAAAGCAAGATACCAATAAAAGGATCCGTGCGATTCAAGCCAACTATTTTGTTAAGCAGGGAGTGGTATTTGAGCTGGACGTAAGAGGCTCTAGCCGCTGGCAGACTATTTTTAGTAACGCACCTAATGCGCCGTTACCACCGCTGCCTGAAATTGATTTTGCTAATATGGATATTGAAATTATCAGTGATCAAGTAGAGTTTATTACTGAAGATGTTGTTGAATCATCACGAGAAGCTTATCAACAAGCGATGGAACTAATGCGTGAAGGCGCAGAACAAGTGCGCGAAATTGCAGAGCAAGAGCGTGATGTGGGCCGAAAGTTGCGGGATTTAGAGCGTGAAAAGCGCGATTTAGAGTTTGCCAGCCGCCATGATAATAGCGCCGAAGAGAAACAGCTTGAACAACGCAAAAAAGCGTTAGAAAAAGATATCGCGAAGCTGGAAAAACAACAAACTACACTCACTAAACAGCAGCAACAGCTACGCCAAAATATCAATGCAAAGCATGCAGAGCGTGAGCAACAACAAGCCGCAGAGCAACAACAGTTACTGGAGCAAGTAAGTACAAGTATCAGTCTTACGTTATGTGATTACGGTAGTGGTTTACGTAGTTTGCCAAACGACGAGCATGTGAGTTTTGTTCTTAAAGGGCTCGGCGATAAAAATACGAGTTTAATAAAAGTATTTAATAAATCAGATATTAAAAAGTGTGTCGCCGGCGATATCAAAGCCAGCGAACTGACTAAAAAAGCTATTAGCTACCAATTTTAATTAGCCGAGCTGATATTAACTCAGCTCAATTAATAACTTATCCCTGACCAACAAGCAGCCGTATTATAAAGGCTGCTTTTCGTTATGCCCTTCATATTCAAACTGTTTATTGAATGGCGTAATATCTGGTAAAAATAACAAATAAACCCACACCACTAAGTTAAAGTAGGGGATCAAACCTAAGCAGGTAAAAGTTACAACCGGGTAACCTTTGATACTGGCATATCGATAGCATTGGTAAGTTATCCCTAAGTTTACCGCTAATAGTAACACTATTAATTGCATCATAATTCACTCCATAAATTGACAATGATACTAATAACAACATGTTAGTTTGTAAGTGGCATGTTGCTATGATTTAATGATGTCATGTGAAATTTCGATTATCATCATAATCACAAGACATTTATCGCCCGATGAGCAAAGTATAGATGAGTTATCACAAGATGGAAGTAAAAAAATGCGTAGATTTGTATGAAAAGTTCGCTATTTTAGCTAGGTGGTTGTTCGTAAAAAGTTTTGTTTTGATAAATTTTTTGTAACTGATGTTTGATTTTTTCTACGGGCACCGGGCGTGAAATAAAGTAGCCTTGGCCATAATCAACACCTATTTCTTTTAGTGCTAAAAAGATCTCTTCATTTTCAACATATTCAGCAACTGAACGCTTATTGAGCGAGCGACTAATATCGTTTATTGCTTTAACTAACGCCAAGTCGATTGGATCATTAAGCATATCGCGAACAAACGAACCGTCTATTTTTACGTGTTGAGCTGGCAGTTGCTTAAGATAATTAAAGGTGCTAAAGCCAGTGCCAAAGTCATCAATTGAGAAATGACAGCCCAAGCGATTGAGCTTTTCGATCATCGCACGAGTGGCAGTTAAATTATTGATACTGGCGGACTCGGTGATCTCAAAAATAACCCGGGTAGGGCTGATATCGCACTTTTCAAGGGTCGATTCGATATGCGGTAATAGGCGTTCATCTAAAAACGATTGCGCAGATAGGTTTATTGCAACTTGATTTAGCTCAGGGTTAGCGGCAATGGCAGAAATTGCATTGCTGATCACACATTGATCCATTAAGTAAGTGTCGTTCAATAATTCAAGTGACGGAATAAATTGGTTTGGATAAACCAGTTCACCGTCGAGTTTTAAGCGTAACAGTGCTTCAAAATAAGCGACACCACCATGTTTAAAGTCCCAAATAGGCTGGTAATGTAATTCAATTTGGTTTTGTTGCAATGCTTGGCGAATGCTGTGTCCCCACTCTAATCCAGCTTGCAAGGTGTTATGGCTGGCATCTTCTTTAGAGTAACAATGAACCAAATTACGGCCTAAGCTTTTAGCAACGTACAAGGCAATATCAGCTTGTTTTAAGCATTCACTCGGATCATGGTTCGCTGCTGTTATTTGCGTTAAGCCAATTGAGCAGCTAATTGAATAAACTTGTTCTTCAGATTTAAACTGATGACCTTCAATAGCCATGCAAATACTTTCAGCTATCAAGTGTGCATCAAGCAGATTCATATTATTTAAGATCACCGCAAATTCATCACCACCAATGCGACACACTAAGTGTTCATCACTGATATTGGCGTTAAATAGTTGCGCAACTTCTTTAAGAACTATATCGCCTTGTTGATGGCCTTTACTGTCATTAATTATTTTAAAATGATCGAGGTCAATATAAATTAAAGCGTGCTCTATGTCGCCATTAGTGCGTTGCGGCTGGCAAATTCGATTGAGTTGTTGATCAAAATAATAGCGATTATGTAAGCCGGTTAAGGTGTCATGTAGTGCTAAATGGCGCAGCTGTAATTCAGCTTGTTTGCGCTCATGAATATTATCTATTGTGGCGGTGATCGTGGCAGCATTACTGCTGTTTTTGATTAGTTGTAAGCGGCACTCAACCCAAATAGCTTGACCATCTTTATGAATAATTTGCACTTCAACCTGCTGTTGCAAGGCACCGCCATGCAAAATACTGCTAATTGTTTGCAGTAGTTTATCTTTGCAATCATTGATACAAAAGTCAGAGAGTGCTTTGCTCAAGGTTTGTTTTATGCCAAACCCACTGAGTGCTTCCCACGCAGGGTTGATAAAACGAATGCGGCCTTGTTCATCAAATTCAAGCACCACAGTATTAAGATGTAATAGTATCCGCTGATGGGCTGAAAATAGCTCCTTATAGCGGCTTTGACTTTGACTTAGCTGTTCTACTTTTTGTGCAAACTCTGCATAACTGACCATAAAATCTTCACGGCGCGCAGCATGGTCGCATACTTTACTTAACAAGGTTTGTTCATATGGTGCACGAATAAAATCAGTGACCCCTGAAAGCAATAGTTGTTCAGCATGATCGGCATCTTTCGTGTCTATAATGGTTACAATGGCTTGTTTTGGGTTGTGTTGTAAAATCTCTTCAACTAATTGACTGGCAGCTCCTGCGTGTGCTGCGGTTGCATCAAGTAACACAATGGCAAACTTTTGCTGCAAATAGATTGATAATGCTTGTTTATTACTAGAAACATGGGTGCAGGCAAAGTTTAGCTGTAATTGTTGCGCTATTTCAGCTGCTTTGTCACTGTCGGTTTCGAGCAGCAACAAGTCTAAACGACTACTTTTTTCTAAATGCGTTGATAACACATTTGCCAGTACCTGTGGCAGCATATCTTGGCGTTCAAATGGCAATACTGCATCTATGCCATAACTGCGTGCTGTCGTTTCGGCTATTCGCTCACAATAGATAGGCGGAGTTAGTACAATTGGTGTATTTTTTGGGGTTTTTAATAACCCTGAACGGATCATCCGAGAAAATCGCCAACCATCTATTTTACCAACATTAAGACCGGTAATAATGACATCGACCGCTTGAGATTTAAGAATTTCGAGGGCTTGCTGGCTATCGGCTACTTCAAGGAAAGTAAATACATTGAGCCGATTTAAGGTTGACTTAACAGCCTGACGCTCAGCGACACTGGCGTTTAAGATCAGCAAAGTTAGCTGCTTAGCCATTTATGTCACACCTCTTATAAACCTAGATCTAATTAAGTTGAGTAGAATAATGCCATTTGTCTCGAACCACAAGAGAACATTCCATTGTATTTTAATTAAAGCCGTTGGTTGAGCTAATAGCGCGATGCAGTTAAACTTGGCGCGACTTTTTTGATCTGGATATATCCTATGCGCGTGGCTGATTTTAGCTTTGACTTACCTGATGAATTAATTGCTCGTTTTCCTAAACAGGATCGAACCAGCAGTCGCTTATTAACCTTAGATGGCCCAAGTGGCGCTGTAGAACATAAAATATTTAGCGATATTATTGATTTAGTAAATGAAAATGACTTGTTGGTATTTAACAATACCAAAGTGATCCCTGCTCGTATGTATGGCCAAAAAGCGTCAGGTGGCAAAGTTGAAGTCTTAGTGGAGCGAGTGCTTGATGAGCACCGCGTGCTGGCTCATGTACGAGCAAGTAAATCACCAAAACCAGGTACAGAACTTATTCTCGAAGGTAAAGCGCAGGCGACTATGGTGGGTCGTCATGGCGAATTGTTTGAACTAGAGTTTAGCGATAGTCAAAATGTACTGGAAATTTTAAACGATATTGGCCATATGCCACTGCCACCTTATATTGACCGTCCAGATACTGACGAAGACCGCAAACGCTATCAAACAGTTTACGGTGAAAAACCTGGCGCGGTTGCAGCGCCAACTGCTGGCCTACATTTTGACGATACGCTCATGGCAGCAATAAAAGCTAAGGGCGTAAACATGGCATTTGTTACTCTGCATGTTGGCGCGGGCACATTTCAGCCGGTACGCGTAGACTCGGTTGATGATCATATAATGCACTCCGAATACATTGAAGTGCCTGATGATGTTGTTGCAGCAGTCGCTGCAACCAAAGCTAACGGCGGCAGAGTGATTGCGGTAGGCACAACTTCGGTACGTTCATTGGAATCAGCAGCTAAGATACATGGCGGCCAATTAGCCAGTTACTTTGGTGACACCGATATTTTTATTTACCCAGGTTATCAATTTAACGTAGTTGATGCCATGGTCACTAATTTTCACTTGTCAGAATCGACATTGATCATGTTGGTTAGTGCATTTGCTGGGCAAGATAATATTATGAGTGCATACCAAACTGCAATTGCACAAAAATACCGCTTTTTTAGCTACGGCGATGCGATGTTTTTAACCCGTAAATAGTTTTTTCTATAAAAGCACTTAAAGCCCAGCCTTGCGTTGGGCTTTTTAGTTTTGATTTTTGCACTTTTAATTTCAGCTTTGGGCCCAATTAATAGTAATGGTTTTACAAAAAGGGTAGAATCGAGCGGTTAAATTATAGCTTGTTGGACTGTTTTTCTGACATTTGAGGATGATATGAAGTTTGAATTAGACCGTACAGACGGTAAAGCCCGCCGCGGCCGCTTGATTTTTGATAGAGGCGTAGTCGAAACGCCAGCATTTATGCCAGTAGGTACTTACGGTACTGTCAAAGGTATGACCCCAGATGAAGTCAAAGACACTGGTGCGCATATTTGCCTAGGTAACACCTTCCATTTAATGCTTCGCCCTGGTACTGAAATCATCAAGCAGCATGGTGGATTACATGGTTTTATGAATTGGGATAAACCAATTTTAACCGACTCAGGCGGTTTTCAAGTGTTTAGCTTAGGCGCAATGCGTAAAATTACCGAAGAAGGTGTATTGTTTAGCTCGCCTGTTAACGGTGAAAAAATTATGCTTTCACCAGAAAAAGCCATGCAAGTGCAGCGTGATTTAGGTTCAGACATCGTAATGATTTTTGACGAATGTACGCCTTATCCTGCCACCGAAAAAGAAGCTAAAGATTCAATGGAGTTATCACTTCGTTGGGCTAAGCGTTCAAAAGAAGGTCACGGTGACAATCCATCAGCTTTATTTGGTATTATCCAAGGTGGTATGTATCCGGAGTTGCGTGCTCAGTCACAACAAGGTCTTGAAGAAATTGGTTTTGATGGCTACGCACTCGGTGGTTTATCGGTCGGTGAGCCAAAAAATGAGATGATTAACATTCTTGATCACTGTGCTTATAAAATGCCAGAGAACAAACCCCGTTACCTTATGGGTGTAGGTAAACCTGAAGACTTAGTTGAAGCCGTTCGTCGCGGTATCGATATGTTTGACTGTGTAATGCCAACTCGTAATGCGCGTAATGGTCATTTATTTATAACCGGTGGCATTGTGAAAATTCGTAATGCTGTGCACAAAACAGATACCGGCCCACTTGATCCTGAGTGTGATTGCCATACTTGTAAGAATTATTCGCGCGCGTACCTACATCATCTTGATAAATGTAACGAAATTTTAGGTGCACGACTAAACACAATTCATAACTTACGTTACTATCAGCGCGTTATGGAAGGTTTACGTAATGCTATCGGTGACGGTAAGTTAGATGAATTCGTAAATGATTTTTATGCACGCCGCGGCCAAGAAGTGCCAGAGCTTGCAGATACCACAAATTAAATTTAAAAATTAAAGAGGAAGTGTTATGAGTTTATTTATTTCAAACGCCCACGCAAGTGCGGCAGGTGCAGCGCCAGCCGGTGGTGGTTATGAGATGTTGATCATGCTAGCTATCTTTGGCTTAGTATTTTACTTCTTGATTTACCGTCCACAAGCTAAGCGTGTAAAAGAACATAAAGCGCTGATGAATGCGATGGCAAAAGGCGATGAAGTTCTTACTCAAGGTGGTTTAGTGGGTAAAATCGCTAAAATCTCTGACGATAAAGATTTCATTGTTATTTCACTTAACGATCAAGCTGAAGTAACTGTACAAAAATCAGCAGTGTCAGCAGTATTGCCTAAAGGCACAATGAAGTCGCTATAATAATAATAAGGACGCCCACGTGTTAAACAAGTTTCCATTATGGAAGTATTTACTTGTTCTAGCTGTGATTGCGGTAGGTCTTTTATATGCCTCTCCTAATTTGTATGGTCGTGATCCGGCCATACAAATTTCAGGTACTAAAGGAACTGATGCAGATCTAGCTGTAGTAGACAAAGTAAATGCGACCCTCAAAGAGCACAATGTTACCGTAAAATCAGTTAAGTTCGAAAACGGTCAAGTGTTGATCCGCTTTAAAAATGTTGAAGAGCAGCTTAAAGCGCAAGATTTATTGCGTGATTCATTGAGCGACGATTACATCTCAGCCATTAACATGGCCCCGGCGCAACCTCATTGGTTAAAAGCCCTTGGCGGCAATCCAATGAAATTGGGCTTGGATTTAAGTGGCGGTGTTCACTTTACGATGGAAATTGATATGGTGACAGCGGTTGATAACGCGCTGGAACAAATGGATCAAGACTATAAAAGTGATTTACGTGAAGAAAAACTACGCTATCGCACGGTACGTCGTGTAGCTGGTACTGAACGTATTCGTGTGGAGATGCGCAGCGCAGAAGATAAAGATGCGGCAGAGCGTTTTTTACAGTCACGCTACCCATTACACAACTACATTGATGATAGCTCTAACGATAACGCGTTTTATGCCACCATCAGCGAGCAAAAACTCAAAGAAATTCGTGACTATGCTATCAAGCAAAACGAAACCATTATCCGTAACCGTATTAACCAAATCGGTGTTGCTGAGCCTAACGTACAACGTCAAGGTGCAGAGCGTATTATTGTGCAGCTACCAGGTGTTCAAGATACTGCGCGTGCGAAAGAGATTTTGGGTGCTACAGCAACCCTTGAGTTTCGTGAAGTAGACGAAAATGCCGATCCAACGGCAGCAGCGCAAGGGCGTATTCCGCCTGGTACTGAAATGATCATGAGCCGTGATGGCTACCCAGTGGTACTTAAAAAACGCATTATTCTCGAAGGTAGTCACATTACTGGTGCGCAATCGGGTGCCGATGAATACCAACGTCCGCAAGTAAGTATTAGCCTTGATAGCAAAGGCGGCGCGAAAATGAATGCTTTCACTAAGCGTGCTATTGGCAAGCGTATGGCGACGGTATTTATAGAGTATAAGCCTTCTGGTAAAACAGACGAAAACGGTAAAGCGCTACCACCAATTAAGGTGGAAGAAGTGATCAACGTTGCAACTATACAAGCGCGTCTTGATCGTTCGTTTCGCATCACCGGCATTGATAACCCTGCAGAAGCACATAACTTAAGTTTATTACTACGTGCTGGAGCACTTGTTGCGCCAATTCAAATTGTTGAAGAGCGCACGGTAGGGCCAAGCTTAGGTCAAGAAAATATCGAAGCAGGTATGACAGCGGTTGCTTTAGGTTTCTTGTTTGTACTGATCTTTATGTTAGTTTATTACAAAGGTTTTGGCTTAGTCGCTAATATTGCCTTAGCAGCTAACTTAGTATTGATTGTGGGTGTTATGTCGTTGATCCCAGGCGCTGCACTAACACTGCCAGGTATTGCTGGTATTGTACTAACGGTAGGTATGGCAGTTGATGCCAACGTACTAATATTTGAGCGTATTCGCGAAGAGCTGGCCGATGGACGTAGTCCACAACAGGCTGTTCATCATGGTTATGATAGTGCTTTTAGTACAATTTTTGATGCCAATATTACCACCTTAATTGCTGCGATTATCTTGTTCGCAGTGGGTACAGGCCCAATTGCTGGTTTCGCAGTGACACTTGCGATAGGTATTATCACCTCAATGTTTACAGCCATTGTTGGTACCCGTGCGGTAATCAACTTATGTATTGGTGGTAAGCGCATTGATAAGCTGTCAATTTAAGGAGCAGATATGCAAATTTTAAAATTAGGCGGCAGAACTTTAGGGTTTATGTCGCTGCGCAAAGTTGCTATGAGCATCTCAACGCTACTTATTTTGGCATCGTTCGCATCGTTCTTCGTTAAAGGTTTAAACTTTGGCTTAGATTTTACGGGCGGTACAGCGGTAGAAGTCGGTTTTGCACAACCAGCAGACTTAAAGAAAGTACGTTCAGTGTTAGCTGAAAATGGTTTTGCAGATGCATCAGTACAATTATTTGGTTCAAGCCAAGAGATTTTGGTTCGCTTAGCACCACGCGGTGATGATGTTAAAGCCGAAGTAATTGGTAACCAAGTAATTGATGCACTTAAAAAAGCCGATGATAGCGTAGTAATGCGTCGAATTGAGTTTGTTGGCCCAAGTGTAGGTGAAGACTTAAAAGAGCAGGGTGGCCTTGCCATGTTAACTGCGCTTATTTGTATCTTGATCTATGTGGCATTTCGCTTTGAGTGGCGTTTTGCGGTAGGCGCGGTGTCGGCACTTTTACACGATGTAATCATTACTTTAGGTTTGTTTTCAGTATTAGGGTTAGAGTTCGACTTAACCATATTGGCGGCAATACTGGCGGTAATAGGTTACTCTCTTAATGATACTATCGTTGTATCTGACCGTATTCGTGAGAACTTCCGCAAAGTGCGTATCGACGATACTGTTGAGATAATTGATATTTCATTAACGCAAACACTTAACCGTACTCTAGTAACTTCAATTACCACTATTTTAGTATTAATCGCCTTGTTTGCTTGGGGTGGTCAAACTATTCATGGTTTTGCTACAGCGCTGTTATTTGGTGTGTTTATTGGTACTTACTCTTCGATTTATGTTGCTAGTGCCGTTGCGCTTGCGATGGGCGTAAGTAAAGAAGACTTAATACCAGAAGTTATCGAAAAAGAAGGCGCAGATTTAGACGCTATGCCATAGGTATGATTCTAATTTTACGTTTAAAAAACCGCTCATTGAGCGGTTTTTTGCTTTTAGGTATTGATGCCGCGCAAGCTGTATTAGGGATCAGATTATAGGTGTCAGATTTCAGGTAGAGCTAGTCTCCAGCCTTTAATCTCTTGCATTTCACTTTTGTGTGTAGCGAAGCGCCTCTGTGCGCTCGTGAGCATAAAATTGCGCGAGGTAAACTCTAGCCTACGGGTTGGCATCGGTGTTTTAATATGCGTAGGCGCGACTTTATGCCTAGTAAGTTGTATTGAGGGGTTAGATTTCAGGTGGAGCTAGTCTCAGTCTTTAACCTAATGCCTTTCACTTCTTTGTGTAGCCTAGCGACTCGGTGTTCTCTGTGGTGAAATTTATTTTTAAGATAGAATACAGAGCAGATTTTTCGTGGCTGAAGCCAACTCCTACGAGTTAAAGCTTATAACTCAACCTCCGTGTAGCGAAGCGACTCGGTGTTCTCTGTGGTGAAATTGTTTTTTCAAATAGAATGCAGAGCAGGATTTT
>NZ_JACJEV010000024.1:36448-66705 GCF_014164235.1 Pseudoalteromonas sp. SG44-17
ACGAGTTAAAGCTTATAACTCAACCTCCGTGTAGCGAAGCGACTCGGTGTTCTCTGTGGTGAAATTGTTTTTTCAAATAGAATGCAGAGCAGGATTTTTCGTGGCTGAAGCCAACTCCTACGAGTGAAGAGTCGGGCTTAAACTTATCGCTTAAAGCTTATGGCTAAAGCCCTCTGTGTAGCGCGAAGCGCCTCGGTGCTCTCAGTGGTGAGATTGTTTTTAAATTAAACACAGAGCGAGTTTCTTCTTGACTGAAGTCAACTCCTACGAGTGAAGAGTTGGGCTTAAACTTACCGCTTAAAGCTCTACAGCTTATGATTCAGCCTCTGTGTAGAGAAGCGACTCGGTGTTCTCTGTGGTGAAATTGTTTTTTCAAATAGAATGCAGAGCAGGATTTTTCGTGGCTGAAGCCAA
Organism: Pseudoalteromonas sp. SG44-17; assembly: GCF_014164235.1. NCBI lineage: Bacteria > Pseudomonadati > Pseudomonadota > Gammaproteobacteria > Alteromonadales > Pseudoalteromonadaceae > Pseudoalteromonas > Pseudoalteromonas sp. SG44-17. The sequence continues at coordinate 36,863 of NZ_JACJEV010000024.1, forward strand.
CTCCTACGAGTGAAGAGTCGGCCTTAAACTTACCACTTAAAACTTACAGCTTATAGCTTGGTTTCTTCTTCTATCGCACTTACAATAAAATACGGATTTAAGTATTCATCTTTGGTGTTATAAACAAGCGGGCTGCCATCAAGCTTAGTGACTTTTGCGCCGGCGATTTCGGCTATAGCGTGGCCTGCACCGGTGTCCCATTCACAGGTTGGGCCTAGGCGTGGGTAAATATCGGCGCTGCCTTCGGCGACTAAGCACAGTTTTAGTGAACTGCCTTTTGAGACCATTTCAACCTCATCAAAGCGTTTTACAAACTCGGCTAAATCCGGTGATGGATGCGAGCGGCTGCCGACTACGCGAATTAGGCCTTTGTTTGCTTTGGTGGTGACTTTAAGCTCAATGCGCTCATCACCGCGGTCCTTAAATGCGCCGATTGCCTCTGCTGCCAGATAAGACACGCCTAGCGCAGGCGCATCTACTACCGCTAAGATAGGCTTGCCGTTTTCAATCAAGGCGATGTTAACGGTAAACTCACCGTTCTTTTTAATAAACTCTTTAGTGCCGTCGATTGGGTCAACCAGCCAATAGCGGGTCCACGTTTGACGGATATCCCAGCTGATATCGGCACTTTCTTCACTTAATACTGGGATCTCTGGGGTTAAGTGGGCTAGGCCATTGGCAATCACTTTGTGAGCTGCAAGATCGGCGTCGGTTACAGGGCTTTCATCAGCTTTGTACTCAACGTTAAAATCCTTTTCGTAAATCCCCATAATAGCGCTGCCAGCTTGGCGGGCAAGGATCAGTATTTCTTCGAGCAGTTCCGTTTGGTTCATGACTTAACCTTTAATAATTTGCTGTTGTTTTAGATACGCTATCAGCTCTTGCACCGATTGGTCTAGGGTGTTTTTACTGGTATCTAAAATTATTTCCGGTGAATGGGGTATTTGGTAGTCTGAATCTATACCTGTGAAGTGTTTTATTTCACCTGCGCGGGCTTTTTTGTATAAGCCTTTTGGATCGCGGCTCTCGCATACGTCCAGAGGTGTGTCTAAAAACACTTCGATAAATTCACCGTCATCGACTAAGTTTCTTACCATATCGCGTTCCGCGCGAAATGGGGAAATAAATGCGGTGAGTACCAATAATCCAGCATCGACCATTAGTTTAGCGGTTTCACCAACGCGGCGAATATTTTCGATACGGTCTTCGTCGCTAAAGCCTAAATCTTTACACAAGCCGTGGCGTACGTTGTCGCCATCAAGCAGGTAGGTGTGAATACCTTGTTGATTGAGTGCGCTTTCAAGGGCGTTTGCTACGGTGCTTTTACCTGAGCCGGAAAAACCAGTGAACCATAAAATAGCCGGTTTATGGCTTTTGTGTTCGCTACGTTGTGCTTTAGTAATGGCATAGTTATGCCAAACAATGTTCTCATCCATTATAAAACTCTCTTATGAGTAAGCGCTGGCTTAAAATGGAAATACCAGCGGGATCAGGGTTAATACCGTTATTGAATAAATAATAGAAAGCGGTAAGCCCATTAATACATAGTCTTTTAAACGATAATTGCCGGCGCTATAAACCATCAGGTTAGTTTGATAACCAAATGGTGATATAAAGCTTGCAGATGCACCAAAGGCGACCGCCATAATAAACGGCAGCGGGTCAACATTAAAGCCCATTGCTAATGCATAAGCGACAGGGAATGATAGTGCCGCTGCGGCGTTATTGGTGATAAGTTCGGTGAACATTACTGTCATTACAAAAATCGCGATAAACGCGCCATAGGGGCCAAAATCACCGAGTACATAAAACAATGCTGCAGATATTTGTCCAGCTAGGCCGGTGCCTATCATCAGTTTAGCAAGGCCAATGGCGCTACCAACTACAGCGAGTAATTCAATAGGAAAACGGCGTTTTACTTCGCTCAGCTTTATCGTTCCCGTGAGCATTAAGCCAATCAGCAATACTAATAAGCCTTTTACCAGTGGTACATAGCCAATAATGCTCAGCCCAAGTACCGTTGCAAAGCTCGCTAATACTAAGTTAGATTGCTTGGGCGCTAAGTGAGTTTGTAAATCAAGCCCGGAAATATACACAAATTCGCGTTTTAAATTAGGCAGACTATAAAAGTCTTTACCTGGTGCGAGGATCAGTGAGTCTCCCGCTTGCAGCTGCACCTTACCAAGGCCACCTTGTAAGCGGTCATGGCCGCGACGAATAGCGATAACAGCGGCATGAAACTGTTCACGAAAACGTGCTTCCTTAACTGTTTTTCCTATAAATTTAGATGATTGGCTGACAACAACTTCAACGAGGTGCTCAACATCTTTTTGATGTTTATCGTGAACTATTTTTAGCCCGTCAAAGCGTGTTAGCAATGGCACTGATTTGATGTCACCGACAAACAGCAATACATCGCCCGCTTTAATCACTTGTTGCGGGGTCACTGCACAAATGCGTTTATCGCCGCGAATAATTTCTGCTAGGAATAAGTCTTTAAGTTCGCGCAGGCCATTTTCTTCTACGCTTTTACCAATTAGTTTTGAGCCTTCTTCTATTTTACCTTCGAGATAAAAAGGCACCACTTCTTGATCGTTTTTGCCGTTGTCTGGCAAATATTTTAGCATCACTAAAATAGTGATCAGGCCCACACTTAATGCGCCTAACCCGACTATGGTAAAGTCGAAAAAGCCTAGCGGTGCCATGCCTGCATCAACGGCAAAACCATTGACGATTAAATTTGTTGAAGTACCAATTAAGGTAATTGTGCCACCTAAAATAGCAGTATACGACAGCGGTAATAGTAGCTTTGAAGGTGAATGGTTTGGATTGTCTTTTATGGCAGTAATGAGCGATGCGACAACCGCTGTATTATTGGTAAATGAGGATAAAAACGCTGTAGAAAGTCCGAGCTTAGTGACTGAGCTGGTTAAACTTCCTTTTGATAATGACTGGGCAAGCTTTTGTACGAGTGTGGTTTTTTCAACCGCAATCGAAACCAGTACTAATAACACTAAGGTGATCAGTGATGGATTGGCGTAGTTGATCAGCATATCTTCAAGGTCGATTAACCCGCCTAGATATGCGGTGCCAATGGCGCCAACAAAAAGCCATGCTGGCTTTAGCCGCGTGCCAAACAGGCACCCGACTAAAGTTAGCATAATGCCTGTTAATACTAGCTGTTGATACATGCTTTATATGTCCTTAACAGGCAAAGTTGGTTATTTAAGCTTTGATATATCAAGCGCTTGCCAATGTGGGAAGTGCTTGCGTACTAACGCATTAAATTCAACTTCAAACTCACTAAAGTTACCCGTTTGTTCTTGCTTAGCAAGCACGTTTTCAATCATACCCGCCGCAACAGTTAAGTTAGATAAACGATCGATTAAAATAAACGCACCGGTTTCGTGATTGTTGTGATAAGCATCGGCCAAAATGGTTTCGGTCAATTCTAGGGTAACAATCGCGATTTCGTTTAACTGCAGGCTGTCTGCGCTGCCGTGTTCAAGGGTGTTCACATCAATGGTGTGATCAATCTTTTTCACGATAGCCGAAGTATTTTTACTGCCTAGCTTAAAGTTATAGCTTTTACCCAGTACCAGCGGCGCTTCGTGCATCCACACAAGCTTTGCTTGTACTTGGTTAGTAACAGTCGCTGTTGAATCAGCAGGAACGATCACGTCCCCTCGGCTAATATCAATTTCAGTGTTAAGCGTTAAAGTAATTGCTTGGCCAGCTTCGGCTGTGTCTAAGTTGCCGTCAAAGGTGACAATCTCTTTAATGCTTGAGGTTTTACCTGATGGCAATACTTTAATAGCATCACCAACGCGTAATTTTCCTGAGGTCAAAGTACCTTGGAAACCACGGAAGTTTAGGTTAGGGCGTACTACATACTGCACAGGGAAACGCGCTTCAAAGCCAGTGTCTGTTTCAGCTGCTGGTGAGTCTTCTAATAACTCAAGCAGTGGTTTGTCTGTGTAATATGGTGTGTGCTCTGAGCGTGTTACTACGTTATCGCCTTTAAGTGCCGACATAGGCACAAACTTGATGTTAGATACGTTAAGTTGCTCGGCAAATTTTAAATAATCGGCTTTAATGCGCTCATAAACGGTTTCGTCAAAATCAACAATATCCATTTTATTCACGGCAACAACAAACTGTTTAATACCCAATGAATCACAGATAAAGCTGTGACGCTTAGTTTGTACTTGCACACCGTAGCGCGCATCAACAAGAATAATCGCTACATCACTGGTTGATGCACCGGTTACCATGTTGCGCGTGTATTGCTCATGCCCTGGAGTATCAGCAATAATGAATTTACGTTTAGCCGTTGAAAAATAACGGTACGCTACATCAATAGTTATGCCTTGCTCACGCTCAGCTTGTAAGCCGTCAACCAGTAGTGCTAAATCGAGCTCTTCACCGGCATTACCGACTTTTTCGTTATCTTTATGCAGTGCTGCTAACTGATCTTCATAAATTTGGTGGCTGTCGTGTAGTAGGCGGCCAATTAGGGTTGATTTACCGTCATCCACACTACCACAGGTCAGCATACGCAATAGGCTTTTGTCTTGTTGGCGAGCAAGATAGGCGTCGATGCCAATTGCTTTTACTTCGTTAATTGTATCGCTAGTATTAATAGACATTAGAAATAGCCCTCACGTTTTTTCTTCTCCATTGAACCTGCTGAATCGTGGTCAATTACCCGACCTTCACGTTCAGATGACGTAGATAGCAGCATTTCTTCGATAATCTCAGTCAGTGTACTGGCTGTTGATTCCACTGCACCGGTAAGTGGGTAACAACCTAAAGTACGAAAACGAACAGATTTCATCATGGGTACTTCGCCTTCTTTAAGCGGCATACGCTCATCATCAACCATGATCAAAGTACCATCACGCTCTACAACAGGGCGCTCTTTGGCTAAGTAAAGGGGAACCATATCGATGTTTTCTTGATAGATATATTGCCAAATATCAAGTTCAGTCCAGTTAGAAAGTGGAAATACACGGATGCTTTCGCCAGGGTTAACTTGACTGTTATAGGTATTCCAAAGCTCTGGACGTTGGTTTTTTGGATCCCATCTGTGGTGTTTATCACGGAATGAATAAACACGCTCTTTAGCGCGAGATTTTTCTTCGTCGCGGCGTGCACCACCAAACGCGGCATCAAAACCGTATTTATCAAGCGCCTGTTTTAAGCCTTGGGTTTTCATGATATCGGTATGCTTACCAGAGCCATGAGTAAATGGGCTGATATCAATCGCTAAGCCTTCCGGATTTTTGTGGACGAGTAAGTCAAAACCGTACTCTTTTGCTAAGCGATCACGAAATTCGATCATTTCTTTAAACTTCCAGTTGGTATCAACGTGAAGCAGTGGAAACGGAATTTTACCTGGGTAAAACGCTTTACGCGCTAAATGTAAAAGTACCGATGAATCTTTACCGATTGAGTAAAGCATAACTGGGTTCTCAAACTCAGCAGCAACTTCGCGCATGATTTTGATACTTTCAGCTTCTAATTGCTGAAGGTGAGTTAAAGCCATTGTTAGTCGTCCTACTAAAATGATTAAAAGTTAAAATCTAAATAGTTTAAAGCTATGCCACGTCTGTAAGCGGTTGTGCAAAGCTACTGGTTTGGGCTTTTGTGCCAAACCAATGAAGTTCTTCATGTAATGAAGCAACTTCACCAATAATTAATAATGCCGGTGAAATAATGCTGTGACGCTCGATTAAATCGGCCAGCTCACCTAATTTACCGGTTACAACGCGTTGATTTTTGCGAGTACCGTTTTCAATAATTGCCACGGGTGTATCTGCACCGCGACCATGTTTTAATAATTGTGCTTGAATATGGGGAGACTTAATTACACCCATATAAATAGCCAGAGTTTGGTTTGGTTTTGCCAGTGATTGCCAATCTAGTTCTTGACCGTCTTTTTTACAGTGACCAGTTACAAACTGTATGGCTTGTGCATGGTCACGGTGCGTTAGCGGAATACCCGCATAAGCGCTACAACCTGCGGCAGCAGTTATGCCAGGGACGATTTGGTAATTTACGTTATTAGCTGCCAGTACTTGAACTTCTTCACCACCACGGCCATAAATAAACGGGTCGCCACCTTTAATGCGGCACACTTTTTTACCTCGCTTGGCAAGGTCAACTAGCATTTGGTTAGTATCTTCTTGCACGACACTGTGATCGCCTAAGCGTTTACCCACACAAATTAAATCAGCATCGCGGCGTACTAGCTCCATAATTTCGTCAGAGACTAGAAAGTCATACACCACCACATCAGCTTGTTGCATTAGTTGCAGTGCTTTCAGTGTTAATAGCTCTGGATCTCCTGGACCTGCGCCAATTACGTATACTTCACCTTCAGGATCCAGTTTGCTATCGAGTAATTGTTCAAGCTGTACGCTTGCGGCAGCTGTATCACCCGTTTGTACTTTGCTGACGACAGATGAATCAAATACGCCTTCCCAAAATTGGCGACGATCAGCAAAACTCGTGAAGCGCTGTTTTACTTTGTCGCGAAAGCTGCCAACTAAACTTGCAAGCGGGCCGATGTGTTGTGGAATAAGCGTTTCTAACTTCTCGCGTAAGCGCCGTGCTAATACCGGCGCTGTGCCAGCACTTGAAATTGCAATAGTGATCGGGTCACGATCAACAATTGAAGGAAAAATAAAGGTGCATTTAGGTTGGTCATCCACCACGTTAACGAATACATTTCGTGCATTTGCGAGTTCAAATACGCTGTTATTTACGTCATCATTGTCGGTTGCGGCAATGACCAGCATTTTGCCATCAAGATGTGATTCATCAAAAAAAGCGTCAATTAGAGTGACATCATTATTTTGTGCATGCTCTTTTAATTCATCACAAAACCAAGGTGCTACTAAAGTGACATCAGCGCGAGCTTTCAAAAATGCACGGCACTTACGTAACGCAACCTCTCCACCGCCAACAACCAATACAGGTTTATTGTCGAGCTTGGTAAAGATAGGTAAATATTGCATGTGTAGACCCTTGGAAAAAATTACAGCAAAGATGCTTTTCAGGAACTCAGAATATAGTGGCGTAAGCTAAGTAAAAAATAATTAAAACCCAGTTAATATAACTAAAAGTTATATAGGGTTGTTCGATTTGGCTTAAGCCTTAGTTAACAGGGGATTGCGCCGAGTTGCAAGGGCAATAGTGAGTGTATATCTAGCTTATAGTGTTTGGTTATTAGCTATAGCGAGAATAGTTAAATTTGGTACTATTGCTAATACATGAACTTACTTGGTGGATTTATGACAACGCAACTAACTGATGCGGCATTGGCCGTGCAATTAATGGATTTAACCAGTTTAAATAGTAATGATAGCGCGGCAACAATACAGGCCTTGGTGGCTAGTATTAAGCCCAACCTAGGTATTCCGGCTGCAGTGTGTGTTTATAGTGAGTTTGTTGATGACGCCAAGCTTGCTTTAGCTGAGCGCGAGCTTAGTTATGTAAAAGTCGCCACAGTAACTAACTTTCCCTCAGGCAACAGTGAGCTAAGTGAAGTAATTAATGAAACATTAATCGCAATAGAGCGTGGCGCAGATGAAATTGATTTGGTGTTACCGTATCAAGCCTTAATCGCGGGGGACGAAGCCACAGCGCTAGAATATGTGCGTGCCAGTAAAGAGTGCTGTCCTGAACACGTACAATTAAAAGTAATTATAGAATCCGGCGCACTAAAAACAGCGCAGTTGATAACACTGGCGACAGAAATAGCAATTGCCGGTGGTGCTGACTTTGTTAAAACCAGCACCGGCAAAGTAGCTACAAATGCCACTCTTGAAGCAACCGATGTGATGTTAAGTACGATTAAAAAGTCGTCGCGTGTAGTCGGTTTTAAAGCTGCAGGTGGCGTGAAAACGGTTATGGATGCAAGTAATTACTTACAGCTAGCGACTGATATTATGGGAGAAAGTTATTTGAATCCGTCAACATTTAGATTTGGTGCATCAAGCCTGTTAGCTGATGTATATGCAGTACTTAATGACGCGTCATAGTGAGCAAGAAAAATTACAACTTGAGCATGATGCAGGCAAGTTGTTCTTGCGTTGCTATGAACATCGCTTTGGTATTCCAATGCGCCATATTTGGCATAATCAGCCGAGTAAACCAGATATCAGTTGCTATCGTAATGAACAGAAGCTTGATATTGAAATAGCACATTTATATGCCAGCGAAACCGAAGCCATGGCAGTACTCGGCAGGCCTTTATCTATAAGCATGCAACGAGATCTTGCTGATATGGCAATGCAACCAAGTGAGCAGCGGCTGCACTGTGCACTGCAGCGGTTATTAGAACAAAAAGGAAAAAAGCACTATCAATCAGAGCAAACATGGCTGCTTATTCGTAACGCCAGCACCATTTGGCATAAAGCGGATTTTGACGCTGAGTTACAGAATATAACGATACCGCTTACCCATCCTTTTCAACAAATTTGGTTGCTTTGTGATTTTTATCAGGGCGAGCTGTTACAGCTGTTCTAAGTATATAGATGGTATAGCAGCCAAGAATAAACTGGCTGCTAAATAACCTGATCTTTGGTTAGTTAATTTTAAACATACTACCTAAGCTCTCAAGCCCTGACTTATTGGTTTTGGCAATACATTGACTTTCATCGAGTGACTTTTTGGTTGCTTCGTCTGCAAGTCCAGTCACTTTTAATTGTTTCTCTTGTTGGTATTCACGCAGTGCAATGACTGTTTGACGGTCGTATTTAACATCTTCAGTTTCAAATTCTTCATAATTGGGTTGGTTTTTTAAATAACCTAAACAGACTAGATTCATGCGAGACATGGCTAAATCCATCTTTTCATAATGCGGCATTCTATGCGTAGGAACATCGACTTTTGCTACTGGAGCAGCGGCTTTTGACTTGGCTGCCGTGGTAGTAAGCGGTGGTGGTGCAGTGTATCCTGATGCTAAGGTATTATTGCTGTTATAGCGATAGTAAGTGGCTGGGACTTTAGTTTGTAAAAACTCAACGGCTTTGATTATCACTTCGCGGAGCGCTTTTTCTTTAGGGGTGTTTGACCAGCCACTTAAATTACCACCGACTAATGCACCGCCAAAATTAGTTGCCGCACTGGTAAAATCAAAATCTTTGCTACCTCCTTCGACGCTGGTGGCTGCTAAAATACGTGAGGTGCGAGTATCGATAAGGCGCAAATCAATCGCCATATGCGAGCCTGAAAAACCTGCCGATACTGAGCTAAACACATCACCTATAAAACCGCCAGTACCAACACTGGCACCTGAGCTGTCGTCATCAAATTCAGTTACCGCTGCTACCACAACTATTTCGGCTCCTTCAATTTCACCGTAAGCTGCCCCTGATGCTGCGCTAACACGACCTGAAGCCGCTAGATCTTGCTCAGATAACACTGCATCTAACGCCTGGCGTTCAAGTACGATAAAGCGATTGGTGCCTACCAAAGCTGTGGTGAGTTGGTCGGCCATGCCTTCACCTATTTCTTTTCGCCACCAATGAGAGTCATTCGATTTATCGGTAAAGCGTGCCACGGCAATACGCGCTTTTGGACCATTATATTGTTGTTGGGCGACTTCATTAATGTTTGGTGAATCTTGGTTTGAAGTGACCTTGGTCGAGGTACTTTGGCAAGCGCTAAGACTGCTAGCAACGAGGGTTGCCAACAGTACTTTTTTAGTTGTTGTGAGCATATGATTTTCCTTAATTAATGTGCCAAATAGAAACAGTGAAGGTTTTTATTCTACAAATTGTTTTAAAGTTAATTTAAAGAAATCATAAGGTTAAAAATAGTACTGAGGCGAACACTTTGGTCACACAGACGAAGTTTTTGCATTCAGGTTGGTATTTTCCCTAAACTGCTTGGGCGAAACGTTATGCTTTGCCTTAAAGCAGCGAGCAAAGTAACTTTGTGAGCTAAAGCCGACTTTTTCAGCAATTAAACCTATGCTCAGATCGCTGTCGCTAAGTAACTTTTCAGCATACTCTAAACGAGTATTACGAATATAATCACTGGGAGTTAAATTGTAGAGTGCTTTCATTTTCAGTTGTAAGGCACGTGGGCTTAAATATAATCCTGCAGCGAATTCTTCAATACTAAACGCTTCGTTGTGATAGTTATCACGGATGATGTTTTTCAGGCGTTCGGTAAATTGGTAATCTTTACTTTGTGTAAGCTGCTGATCGAGTACCAGCGGCGGAGCATGAGCCGCAAGCTGCTTTGCTAAGTGCCGATTAAGGACTGCACGAATACTCAGTAACCCTTGTACTCTACTGAGCAGTAATTGCGGCTCAAATGGTTTACTTAAAAAATCATCTGCTAGTAAATCAAGGCCTTTTAGTCTGCTTTGTGTATCGGCTTTTGCTGACAATAATAACACTGGTATATGGCTGGTAATGTTATTTGTGCGTAGCGCATTAAGTAATTGATAACCGTCCATGCAAGGCATCATCACATCGCTGATCACTAGATCTGGCATTTCTGTTTGGCAGATGGCTAAGCCTTGTTCGCCGTTAATAGCACTTAAGCAGTGGTACTCAGTAGCAAACAAAGTCAGCAGTAGTTCGCGCATTTCGTCGTTATCTTCAACAATCAGTAGCTTTTGCGAATTGCTGAGGCGGGTTGCTTCATTTACTGGTGCTGCTAGCGAAGTTGCGCCATGCTCTGCTTCAGTCAAAGGCAGAGATACAGTAAAACAACTGCCTTTACCTACTTCACTTGTTAGTGAAATCTGCCCGCCGTATTGCTCTAGCAATTGTTTAACTAAAGCAAGGCCAATTCCACTGCCGTTTTGATTTTGTGCTGCAACACGCGTAAAGCGTTCAAAAATAATGCCTTGTTGGTGTTTTTCGATGCCAATACCGGTGTCAACAATCGCGATATGAGCCATGTTATTATGCACTGATAAGCTAATCTCAACTTGACCGCCTGAGTGGGTATATTTGAGGGCATTACTAACTAAGTTGGTAATAATTGACGTTGCATGTTCTGGCTCAAGTGCTATGCAGCAAGAGCCTTGGCTGAGATCTGTCATTGTTACGTGAATACCTTTTTGTTCAAACAGCACCGTGAAGTCAGCAACCAGCTGCTTTATAAATGGTGCTAAAGGATAGGGCGAAACGTAATGTATAGCGCAGCTGGGGCGTTGGCTTAGCTGTAATAGTTGATTTATTAAGGTCAGCAAACGTAGGCTATTGCGTTTGATCATCGATAATTGTTTTTGGCTAGCTTGATCTTTATGGTTTAGCTGCAAGCTTTCAAGTGGCGCGAGTATTAAACTCAGAGGCGTTTTTAATTCATGGCTAATATTATCTAAAAATTGACTTTTTAAGCGATTCAGTTCACGGGCTTGATTACTTGTTTGTTCGGCCAGCTTAGCGCGGTATAGCGAGGCCGCAATAAGCCAAATAATAACCCCAGTGAGAAGAACATAACCGGCATAGGCAAGGCGACTTTGCCACCACGGCGGCACCACCGTGAAATCGAGCATAGCTTTAGCATTACTCCACTGGCCATACTGATCTTTTACTTTTAGTTGCAGCTGATAGTCGCCTGCGGGCAGTTGCGGGTAGTTTATTTGTCGTTGTTGTGCGTTGGTATATAGAAATTGCTTATCAAAACCAGCGAGTTTGTATGCATATTGATATTGTTGAGGTGCCGACGGGCTATTTAATGCTGAGAACTTAAAGCCGATCACGCCGACACCTTTGTTAAAGGAGAGTGTTTGTATATAGCTAATTAATTTCGCAGCTTGAGTCTCGTGCTTAGTGTATGGGGCAGTGGCTATCGCTTGATTGTTAATTAGTAATTCGGTTAACACAGGCTCTGGAGTTGTAGCTGCCAGCTTTAGCTTAAGCGGATCAAATTGATTAAAGCCGTTGATCCCGCCAAAAAATAGTTCACCGTTCTGCGCTTGATAAGCCGCGCCGAGAATAAATGAATTATGTTGCACGCCATCACGGGGTAAAAAATGCTGCATATTTTCAGAGCTGGGCTGATAACGTGTTAAACCTTGGTTGCTTGCCAGCCACAGGTAACCTTTGGCATCCTGTTTAATGGCAAAAATATTATCGTTTAGCAGGCCATCATGCTCGGTGATTCGGGTTATCTCTGCCGTTGTTTTATTCAGTTTATTTAAGCCTCCAAAAGTACCCACCCACAGTGTATTGTCATCTTGCAGATGAAGGGCGGTAACCATGTTATGACTTAAGCTATTTGGGTTTGTTTGATCGGCTTGATAATGGCTAAATTCATTGTTGTTGAGGGTGAGTTTATTTAAGCCAACTCGAGTACCAGCCCAAATTGCATTAGCAACGTTATCGTAAACGAGGCTAAATACGGTGTTGTTCGATATACAATTGTGTTGTTCCGAGTGCTTAAAATGCTCAATGGTCAAGTTATCTGGGTTAAACAGACTTAAACCTTGATTGCTTCCCAACCATAAGTTGCCGTTCCGATCGCTGGTGATCGCATAAATGTTATTGCTGCTGAGCTGATGGCTTTGCACTGTGAATGATGTAAAGTCATCGCTTTCGCGGTTATAACGCAATAAACCGCCACCATAGGTGCCAATCCAAATACGCTGTTGGCTATCTTCATGAAGGCTGAATATATTGTTGTTGGTAAGGTTGCTGGTATCGACGTGATAGCGCACAAAGCCGTCTTTTGTTTGTCTATTTAACCCGTTGCGGGTACCGACCCATAATTGCCCTTGCGAATCTTTAAGTAAGGCCCGGATAAAATCATGGCTAATACTGTTAGGGTCATCGCTGTGTTGTTGATGATTAAATTGATTTTGGCGCATATCGTAGCGTTGTAACCCATAACCATCAGTGCCTATCCACAGAATACCTTGCTGGTCTTGATACAAAGACAGTAAGTAATCATTAACAAGCCCATGACGTTGCTGTGGAAGGTGTTTAAATTGGCTAAAGCTTGTCAGAGTTGTTTGATAGTTGGGATTATAATATAAGCCTTGGCCGTAGCTGCTAAGCCAAAGATGCTCGTTATTATCGATTAAAATATCGCTTATCCATATACCATCTAGTTGTTTTATATCATTAAACTGTTCACTTTCTAAATCAAAGACACTAAGCCCTGTTTTACTGGCAATCAGTAGCTGCCCTTGTGGCGTGAGTTTTAGGCGCCATAGTTGCTTTTTACTTGCTGAAAAGTGGCTAAATTTAGCTGTCTTTGTATCAAATTTTATTAATCCTTCATTACTGGCCAGCCATAAATTTTGCTTAGCATCAATCACCATATCCTGAAAAATAATACTACCTTGGGTGTTTGGCGAGTAGGTAAAGTAGGCAGTTTCATGCTCGGCTACATTTAGGCGAGTTAAGTTACCATCTTCATGGCCTAACCATAAATTATTGTGTTGATCAGTAAGCATTGACCAAATGCGGTTATCTTTAATCGCTAATGGACTGCTACGGTTAAAATGAGTGAATGTACCGGTGTCTGTATTTAGGGCGTTTAGCCCTTGTGTAGCTGTAGAAAACCACAGCAGATTATTGTCAGTGGTAACACAGTCGGTGATCCAATTACTCGATAGACTTGGCTGGGTTGGATGAGACTTAAAGCGTTTAAATTCATAACCATCAAAACGGTTGAGCCCACCTTGGGTGGCGAACCAATGAAAACCACGGCGATCAGTTATGCTGCAAGTGACAGAGTTTTGCGTTAAACCCTGTTCATTAGAGAAGGAGTCTAAATGTAAAGACAGTGCCAGCGCGCTGTTATGAAATAGCCATAAAAAACCAATAATGGCCGTATAGATAGTTGTTTTTATTGTTAGCACGTGCTTCCTCGTGCGTAGTAATATCCCTTGAATTGAAACAATCATAAACTGCTTTTTAATCAATGTTAAGATGGATTTTTCAATCTAGTGATGAGATTTTGACTTATGGGCATCTTTTACACTTGTGTTAATGAATTGCGTAAGTATAATAGGCATCCACTTTGCAGGGGCGTAGTTCCAATTGGTAGAACAGCGGTCTCCAAAACCGATGGTTGGGAGTTCGAGTCTCTCCGCCCCTGCCATTTTATCCTGTTTGTGGGTAAAGTCTGAGGTTAAAAATCGGTTTAAATAAGTCTGTTTTTAAGTTTGGATTTTAATGGATTAACCCTGCCATAGTGTAGGGTTGTTGTGTCTGTAGTTAAGGTAATAATATTATGAGCACGAATGTAGAAACTCCATCAAGTGCGATGGATTCAGTAAAGTGGCTTGTGGCAATTGCGCTACTTGCAGGCGCAGTAGTTGGTAATTATATGTACGCAGATCAGTCTGTGTTATTACGTGCTATTAGTGTTGTTGTTGCTGTTGCCGCTGGTTTGGGGATTGCATCACAAACTGAAAAAGGGCGTACCTTCCTTGCTTTTGCAAAAGAAGCACGCATCGAAGTACGTAAAGTAGTGTGGCCTACGCGCCAAGAAACTACCCATACGACATTTATTGTAATGGTTGCAACTGCGATTATGGCACTTATCCTTTGGGGATTAGATGGCATTTTATTCCGCGCAGTAGGCTTTTTAACTGGATTGGAGATCTGATCCCATGTCGGATGAGAACAACGAAAAGAAACTACGTTGGTACGTAGTACAGGCTTTCTCAGGTTATGAGAAGCGTGTTGCACAAACTATTCTTGAGCATATCAAGATCGAAGGTTTGGAAGATAGCTTTGGTGAAGTATTAGTACCTACTGAAGAAGTGGTTGAGATGCGCGCTGGTCAAAAGCGTAAATCTGAGCGCAAATTCTTCCCAGGTTATGTACTTATCCAAATGGATATGAACGATAAAAGCTGGCATTTAGTAAATAGCACCGCGCGTGTTATGGGCTTTATCGGTGGTACGTCTGATCGTCCAGCACCAATTAGCGCTAAAGAAGCTGATCGTATTCTTAACCGCTTACAAGAAAACGCTGAAGCGCCTAAGCCTGCAACGTTATTTGAACCAGGTGAAGTGGTACGTGTTGTTGACGGCCCATTTGCTGATTTCAGTGGTGTGGTTGAAGCTGTTGACTATGAAAAGAGCCGCGTAAAAGTATCGGTACTTATCTTTGGTCGTTCTACTCCTGTTGAACTTGAATTTGGTCAAGTTGAGCAAGATAGATAAACAAATTAACTGATTTATACCAAAAAATATATTGTTTGGTATAAAGCTTGAAAAAGGTCGCTGATTAACTTATAATCAGCGGCCTTTTTGTATTCAAAGTAAGCATTTCTTGGTTTGTATACAGAAAAGTGAGAAACCAATTTTTAAACTGGGAAGCCGCTAGAGTACGCGTCCTCGCGCGCACAAGGCTAAGACCCACCTAATGAGGTATTTATAATGGCTAAGAAAGTTGAAGCTCTAATCAAGCTACAAGTTGCTGCTGGTATGGCTAACCCTAGTCCTCCAGTAGGTCCAGCACTAGGTCAACACGGTGTAAACATCATGGAATTCTGTAAAGCGTTCAACGCACGTACAGAATCTATCGAAAAAGGCGCTCCAGTTCCTGTAGTGATCTCTGTTTACGGCGACCGTTCATTTACGTTCGACATGAAAACGCCACCGGCTGCTTACTTACTTAAGAAAGCTGCAGGTATCAAATCTGGTTCAGGCCGTCCTAACACTGAAAAAGTAGGCACAGTAACTCGTGCTCAACTTGAAGAAATCGTTGAGACAAAGAAACCTGACCTTACAGCTTCTGATTTAGAAGCTGCGGTTCGCACTATCGCAGGTTCTGCGCGTGCGATGGGCTTGAACGTAGAGGACTAAGATAATGGCTAAATTAACTAAACGTATGCGTACTATCCGCGAAAAAGTGGAAGCGACTAAAGATTACGAAATCACCGAAGCAGTTGCTCTTTTAAAAGAGTTAGCGACAGCTAAATTCGTAGAAAGTGTTGACGTTGCTGTTAACCTTGGTATCGATGCTCGTAAATCTGACCAAAACGTTCGTGGTGCAACTGTACTACCTAACGGTACTGGTCGTGACGTTCGCGTTGCAGTGTTCACACAAGGCGCTAACGCAGAAGCTGCGAAAGAAGCTGGTGCTGAACTAGTAGGTATGGAAGATCTTGCTGAGCTAGTTAAGAAAGGCGAGATGAACTTTGACGTTGTTGTTGCATCACCAGACGCTATGCGTGTTGTTGGTCAACTAGGTCAAATCTTAGGCCCACGTGGTCTAATGCCAAACCCTAAAACTGGTACTGTAACACCTAACGTTGCAGAAGCAGTTAAAAATGCTAAAGCTGGTCAAGTGCGTTACCGCAATGACAAAAATGGTATCATCCATACTACTATTGGTAAGGTTGATTTCACAGTTGAGCAACTTCAACAAAACCTTGAGTCGCTAATTGTTGCGCTTAAGAAGGCTAAGCCTTCACAAGCAAAAGGTGTTTACGTTAAGAAAGTAACCATCTCTACAACAATGGGCGCAGGTGTTTCTGTTGACCAAAGCACTTTAACAACAACTGTTGTTTAATTGAGTGTTTACATGGCGTGAAATTTATACTATAATTTTGCGCCATTTTGTTGAGAAATTTTGTTTTCTCAACAAGTAAAGAATTCGGGTTGAAGTCCATAATTTCGGTGCGCCTTCGGGCAAAACGATAAATTGGGCTTCCGTCCAAGACCGTAGGTGGCTTCGGCCTTAATATTCACCTACGTAGACGGTGTGAATCCCCAGATAGATTTTTCCTAATCTTCTGGCTCTCGCCGTAAAAAGCATCTCTATCTTGTTTGGTAGGGAAGAGTAGAACAGGGAAGCCGATGTACGGTAACCCATTAAACCAGGAGTAACACCCATGGCTTTAAATCTTCAAGGCAAAAAAGCAATTGTTGCTGAAGTCAACGAAGCAGCCAATGGTGCTCTATCTGCAGTTGTTGCAGATTCTCGTGGTGTAACAGTTGGCGCAATCACTGCCCTTCGTAAAGAAGCTCGTGCAAATGGTGTTTGGATGAAAGTTGTCCGTAACACTTTAGCAAAACGTGCTCTTGAAGGAACACAGTTTGAGTGCCTTTCTGATTCATTTGTTGGTCCAAGCTTAATCGCTTTCTCATCAGAGCACCCAGGTGCTGCTGCGCGTATCTTTTCTGCTTTTGCAAAGAAGAACGAGAAATTTGAGCTTAAAACGGCCGCTTTTGAAGGAAATGTTGTTGATGCAGCAATGCTTGCTACATTACCTACATACGACGAAGCTGTTGCACGCTTAATGAGCGCTATGAAAGAAGCGTCTGCTGGCAAATTGTGTAAAACAATTGAAGCAGTACGTGTACAGAAAGAAGAGCAAGCTGCTTAATTTTAAGCTGTTTAATCAATCTTTCGGTGTAAAATTTTTTTGGACCTAGAGTCCGTTAATTATTAGGAAATTTGTAATGTCTGTAACTAAAGACCAAATCCTTGACGCAATTGCTGAAATGTCAGTAATGGACGTTGTTGCTCTTGTTGAAGCAATGGAAGAAAAATTCGGCGTAACTGCTGCAGCTGCTATGGTAGCAGGTCCTGCTGCTGAAGCTGCTGAAGAGAAAACAGAATTTGACGTAATCCTTACTGGCGCTGGCGCTAATAAAGTTGCGGCAATCAAAGCTGTTCGTAGCGCAACTGGCCTAGGCCTTAAAGAAGCGAAAGCTCTTGTTGAAGCTGCTCCTACACCTGTTAAAGAAGGTGTATCTAAAGAAGAAGCTGAAGCTCTTGCTAAAGACCTTACTGAAGCTGGTGCTGAAGTTGAGGTTAAGTAATTTAGCTTTTGCTAAGTTCGCTGTCTGAGAAATCAGGCAAGGGCTGGTGATTATTTAATCACCGGCCTTTTTGCGCTATAGAGCGATGTATTCCTATAGCTCAAATAAAATCTAATTTTCTCTTTACTTTCAACGCTTTATAGTTTGCTAGTGTTAAAGTGGGAGTTAATTGGAACAACAATTAAATGTTGTACAATCTTGGCTTAGATGCCAGTTAAGTCTGTTCTTACAAGAACAGGTCGGGTCAAAGATCAGCAAGCTGAGGAACCCCATGGCTTACTCTTATTCTGAAAAGAAACGTATCCGTAAGGATTTTGGTAAACGTCCACAAGTTTTGGATATACCTTTCTTACTGTCAACGCAGTTAGAATCGTTTAAAAAATTCTTAGTGCCGGACGCTGATGGCGATCATGGTTTGGAAGCTGCCTTCCGTTCTGTGTTCCCAATCAAAAGCTACTCGGGAAATTCTGAGCTTCAATACGTAAGTTATCGTATTGGTGAGCCAGTTTTCGATGTAAAAGAATGTCAAATTCGCGGTGTGACTTATTCTGCTCCACTTCGCGTAAAACTACGCCTTGTGGTGATGGATAAAGAAGCGCCAGGCACAGTTAAAGACATTAAAGAGCAAGAAGTTTACATGGGCGAAATTCCGCTCATGACCGATACCGGTACTTTTGTAATCAATGGTACAGAGCGTGTTATCGTTTCTCAGCTACACCGTAGCCCTGGTGTATTCTTTGATAACGACCGCGGTAAAACTCACTCATCAGGTAAAGTGCTTTATAACGCACGTGTTATCCCATACCGTGGTTCATGGTTAGATTTTGAGTTTGATGCAAAAGATAACTTATATGTACGTATTGACCGTCGTCGTAAATTACCGGCGTCAATCATGTTGCGTGCACTTGAGTACACGACAGAAGAGATCTTAAACATCTTCTTCGAAACCACTGCGTTTGAAGTAACTGACGGTAAAGTTCTTATGGAACTTGTGCCATCACGTTTACGTGGTGAAACCGCTGCCTTTGATATAAAAAGTGAAGACGGTGAAGTGTTCGTTGAGTCTGGCCGTCGTGTAACAGCGCGTCATATCAAGAGCATTGAGAAAAAAGGCATTAGCCATTTAGAAGTACCCCATGAGTATATCATTGGCCGTGTAATTGCTAGAAACTACGTTGATGAGTCAACGGGTGAAGTGATTGCAAACGCGAATGATGAATTAACTTTAGAGTTAATGGCTGAATTGGTTAAAGCAGGTCACACTAAAATTGATACTCTATATATCAATGAAGTGGACAGCGGTGCATATATTTCTGATACGTTACGTATCGATTCAAGCACTAACCGCTTAGAAGCACTAGTAGAAATTTATCGCATGATGCGCCCAGGCGAGCCACCGACGAAAGACGCGGCTGAAGCCTTATTTGAGAACTTGTTCTTCTCTGAAGAACGTTATGACTTATCTACTGTAGGTCGTATGAAGTTCAATAGCCGTGTTGGTTATGACACTGACACAGGCCCAGGCACATTAAGCAAAGAAGACATCGTGTCTGTTATGAAAGTATTAATTTCTATTCGTAACGGTCAAGGCGATGTTGATGATATCGACCACTTAGGCAACCGTCGTATTCGTAGTGTTGGCGAAATGGCTGAGAATCAGTTCCGTGTAGGTTTAGTACGTGTAGAGCGTGCGGTACGTGAGCGTTTAAGCTTAGGTGACCTAGATGCGATCATGCCACAAGATCTTATTAACGCTAAGCCTATTTCGGCAGCAGTTAAAGAGTTCTTTGGTTCGTCTCAGTTATCACAGTTCATGGACCAAAATAACCCGCTATCAGAAGTGACGCACAAACGTCGTATTTCTGCATTAGGGCCGGGCGGTCTTACACGTGAACGCGCTGGCTTTGAAGTACGTGACGTTCACGTAACTCACTATGGTCGCGTATGTCCAATCGAGACTCCTGAGGGTCCAAACATCGGTCTAATTAACTCATTGTCTACGTACGCACGTACCAATGACTATGGTTTCTTAGAAACACCTTACCGCAAAGTGGTAGACGGTGTAGTAACTGATGAAGTTGATTACTTATCAGCCATTGAAGAAGGTCAGTTTGTTATCGCACAGGCGAACTCAAACTTAACTGAAACCAATGAGTTTGTTGATGAATTAATCCCATGTCGTCACAAAGGTGAATCTACCTTTATGGGTCGCATGGACCAGCAATATATGGATGTATCACCACAACAGGTGATCTCTGTAGCGGCAGCACTTATCCCGTTCCTAGAACACGATGATGCTAACCGTGCATTGATGGGTTCAAACATGCAACGTCAAGCAGTACCAACATTGAAAGCGGACAAACCGTTAGTAGGTACTGGTATTGAGTTAACACTAGCGAAAGATTCTGGTGTAACGATTGTTGCTAAACGTGGTGGTGAAGTAATGTATGCTGACGCAAGTCGCATCGTTGTTAATGTACATGAAGAAGAACGCATCCCTGGTGAAGCGGGCATCGACATCTACAACTTAACCAAATACACACGTTCTAACCAAAACACATGTATTAACCAAAAACCAACTTGTATGGTTGGCGAACCGGTTACTCGTGGTGACGTGTTAGCAGATGGTCCTTCGACTGACTTAGGTGACTTAGCCCTTGGTCAAAACCTGCGCGTGGCATTCATGCCATGGAACGGTTACAACTTCGAGGATTCAATCTTACTATCAGAGCGCGTAGTTGAAGAAGATCGTCTAACGACTATCCATATTCAAGAACTACAGTGTGTTGCCCGTGATACTAAGTTAGGTCCTGAAGAGATCACTGCAGATATCCCGAATGTGGGTGAATCTGCACTAGGCAAGCTTGATGAATCAGGTGTTGTTTATATCGGTGCTGAAGTTAAAGGCGGCGATATCCTAGTAGGTAAAGTGACTCCGAAAGGCGAAACGCAATTAACTCCTGAAGAGAAGCTACTACGAGCTATCTTTGGTGAGAAAGCGTCTGACGTTAAAGACAGCTCATTACGTGTACCAAACTCTGTAACAGGTACTGTAATTGACGTGCAAGTCTTCACCCGTGATGGTGTTGAAAAAGACAAGCGCGCGCTAGAAGTTGAAGAAATGCAACTTCGTGACGCGAAAAAAGACTTTAACGAAGAATTCCGTATTCTTGAAGCAGGCGTGTTAGATCGTGCTCGTAAGTTACTTATCGCAGCCGGTCAAGATGAAGATAGATTAGCGTCATTGAATGCTGAGAAGCTACTAACTCAAAGCCTTGCTGAAGAAGATAAGCAAGCTGAACTTGAGCAACTAGCAGCCCAGTACGATGAGCTAAAAGCTGAATACGATAAAAAGTTTGAAAACAAACGTCGTAAAATTACCCAAGGTGATGACTTAGCACCAGGCGTACTTAAGATTGTTAAAGTATACCTAGCTGTTAAACGTCGTATCCAACCAGGTGATAAAATGGCGGGTCGTCACGGTAACAAAGGTGTTATCTCGACTATCGTACCAGTAGAAGATATGCCATACGATGATAAAGGTCGTACTGTTGATATCGTACTTAACCCGCTGGGTGTACCATCACGTATGAACATCGGTCAGATCCTTGAAACACATATGGGTCTAGCTGCTCGTGGTATTGGTGAGCGTATTGAAGAAATGATGAAAGAACAACGTGAGCTTCATGAGCTACGTGACTTCATCAAGCAAGCATACGAAATTGGTGAATCTCGCCAGTTCGTAGACATTGCTAGCTTCACAGATGACGAAATTCGTCGTTTGGCTGAAAACTTAAAAGGTGGTTTACCAATCGCTACTCCTGCATTTGATGGCGCGAAAGAAAGCGAAATCAAAGACATGCTTGAGCTAGCTGGCTACCCTCGTAGTGGTCAGGTTACACTTTATGATGGCCGTACTGGCGATCAGTTTGAACGTCAAGTAACTGTTGGTTACATGTACATGCTGAAACTTAATCACTTAGTTGATGACAAAATGCATGCGCGTTCTACTGGTTCTTATAGCCTTGTTACTCAGCAGCCGCTGGGTGGTAAAGCACAGTTCGGTGGCCAGCGTTTCGGTGAGATGGAAGTATGGGCACTAGAAGCATACGGTGCCGCTTACACTCTACAAGAAATGTTAACAGTGAAATCGGATGACGTGAACGGTCGTACTAAGATGTATAAAAACATCGTTGATGGTAACCATAAAATGGAACCAGGTATGCCAGAATCGTTCAACGTATTGTTGAAAGAAATCCGCTCACTGGGTATCAACATCGAGTTGGAAGAAAATTAAGCCAATTAGATGCTGCAGCTAGCCTGCAGCATCTGTTACGGCCGAATAGAATGTAGGGACGAAATCATCCGTCCTCAAGATTAACTCCGACAGGAGAGCTAAGGTGAAAGACTTACTTAAGTTTCTGAAGCAACAAAATAAGACCGAAGAATTCGATGCAATTCGCATTGGTCTTGCTTCACCAGACATGGTTCGTTCATGGTCATACGGTGAAGTAAAGAAACCTGAGACTATTAACTACCGTACTTTCAAGCCTGAGCGCGATGGCTTATTCTGTGCCCGTATTTTCGGTCCAGTGAAAGATTATGAATGCTTATGTGGTAAATATAAGCGTCTTAAACACCGTGGTGTGATCTGTGAAAAGTGTGGCGTTGAAGTAACACTCACTAAAGTGCGTCGCGATCGTATGGGTCACATCGACCTTGCGAGCCCAGTTGCACATATATGGTTTTTAAAATCATTACCGTCACGTATCGGCTTAATGCTTGATATGACGCTTCGTGATATTGAACGTGTTCTTTACTTCGAATCATTCGTAGTAACTGAGCCTGGCATGACGACGCTTGAGCGTAGTCAGCTATTAGGTGAAGAAGAATACCTAGATGCACTAGAAGAGCACGGTGATGAGTTTGAAGCGAAGATGGGTGCTGAAGCAGTATTAGACTTGCTTCGTGAACTCGATCTTGCGCAATTAATTGCTGAAATGCGTGAAGAGTTACCAACAATTAACTCTGAAACTAAGCGTAAGAAGATCACTAAACGTCTTAAATTAATGGAATCGTTCCACCAATCAGGTAATAACCCTGAGTGGATGATCATGACAGTACTTCCAGTATTGCCACCTGATCTACGTCCATTAGTACCACTTGATGGTGGCCGTTTTGCGACTTCTGATCTAAATGACCTTTACCGTCGTGTTATTAACCGTAATAACCGTCTTAAACGTCTGCTAGATTTAGCTGCACCGGATATTATCGTACGCAACGAAAAACGTATGTTACAAGAAGCGGTTGATGCGCTACTTGATAACGGTCGTCGTGGTCGTGCAATTACAGGTTCTAACAAGCGTCCGCTTAAATCTCTTGCTGATATGATCAAGGGTAAGCAAGGTCGTTTCCGTCAGAACTTACTTGGTAAGCGTGTAGATTATTCAGGCCGTTCTGTAATCACAGTTGGTCCTACACTTAAGCTTCACCAATGTGGTCTTCCTAAGAAGATGGCACTTGAGCTATTCAAACCATTTATCTATGGCAAACTAGAGCGTCGCGGCATGGCTACGACAATCAAAGCTGCTAAGAAAATGGTAGAGCGTGAAGTTCCGGAAGTATGGGATGTATTAGACGAAGTAATTCGTGAACATCCAGTATTACTTAACCGTGCACCAACACTTCACCGTTTGGGTATCCAAGCGTTTGAACCTGTGCTTATCGAAGGTAAAGCAATCCATTTGCATCCATTAGTATGTGCGGCCTACAACGCCGACTTCGATGGTGACCAAATGGCGGTACACGTACCGCTAACGATTGAAGCGCAGCTTGAAGCTCGTGCATTGATGATGTCAACAAACAACATCCTATCTCCTGCGAATGGTGAGCCAATCATCGTTCCATCACAGGACGTTGTATTGGGTCTATATTATATGACCCGTGACCGCATCAACGCGAAAGGCGAAGGCGCGATCTTAAAAGATCCAAAAGAAGCAGAAAAAGCATACCGCAGCGGTAATGCAGACCTTCACGCTCGCGTGAAAGTACGTATTAGCGAATCAGTTAAAAACGAAAATGGTGTAGTAGAAGACACTGTAACTGTTATCGATACAACTGTTGGTCGTGCAATTTTGTCTCTTATTTTACCAAAAGGCATGCCGTTTTCGTCAATCAATCAGGCCCTAGGTAAGAAACAAATTTCTGGCTTATTAAACGAGTGTTACCGTCGTCTTGGTCTTAAAGATACAGTTATCTTTGCTGACCAAGTTATGTATACCGGTTTCCACTACGCAATGAAGTCAGGTGTTTCAATCGGTATCGATGACTTAGTTATCCCACCGATCAAAGCATCAATTATCGAAGCAGCTGAAGCTGAAGTAACTGAAATCAACCAACAATTCCAATCAGGTCTTGTAACGGCTGGTGAAAAGTACAATAAAGTTATCGATATCTGGTCACGTGTAAATGAAAACTTATCACGTGAAATGATGGCCAACTTGTCAAAAGACACGGTTATCAATGCCCAAGGTGAAGAAGAAGAGCAACCGTCATTTAACTCAGTGTTTATGATGGCCGACTCTGGTGCTCGTGGTAGTGCCGCTCAGATCCGTCAGCTAGCAGGTATGCGTGGTCTAATGGCACGTCCAGATGGTTCAATCATCGAGACGCCAATCACCGCTAACTTCCGTGAAGGTCTAAATGTACTTCAGTACTTCATCTCAACGCATGGTGCGCGTAAAGGTCTTGCCGATACAGCACTGAAAACAGCGAACTCGGGTTACCTAACGCGTCGTCTAGTAGACGTTGCACAAGATTTGGTAATCAACGAAGACGATTGTGGCACAGAAGATGGCTTAACAATGAAACCGCTTATTGAAGGTGGTGACGTTGTAGAAGCACTTCGCGAACGTGTACTTGGTCGTGTTGTTGCTGAAGATATTGTGATCCCTGGTACTAATACAGTACTAGTAGAGCGTAATATCATGCTTGACGAAAAACTGTGTGATCTTTTAGAAGAGCACTCAGTAGATGAAGTTCGCGTACGTTCAGTTATCACCTGTGATAACGACTTTGGTGTATGTGCTAAGTGTTACGGTCGTGACCTTGCACGTGGTCATATCATCAACGCGGGTGAATCAGTAGGTGTTATCGCGGCGCAATCAATCGGTGAGCCGGGTACACAGCTTACGATGCGTACTTTCCACATCGGTGGTGCAGCATCAAGAGCGTCTGCTGAAAACAATGTACAAGTTAAAACTAACGGTACATTGAAGCTTCATAACGCAAAATATGTATTAAACACTGACGGTAAGATTGTTATTACCTCTCGTTCTACTGAAATCACTATCATCGATAGCCATGGTCGTGAGAAAGAGCGTTATAAAGTACCTTACGGTGCGGTATTAACAGTACAAGACAATACGGAAGTTCAAGGTAACGACATCGTTGCTACTTGGGACCCGCATAGTCACCCAATCGTTCTTGAGCATAAGTCAAAAGTATCGTTCAGCGATATCGATGACTCAAACACTGAAGCACAGACTGATGAACTAACTGGTTTAACCCGTGTAGTTGTTAAAGATCTTGCTAAGATAAATGCGAAAGAGCCGAAGCTTATCATCGAAAGTGAAGAGCGCGGTCTGCAAGAAACTCGTCTTCCTTCATACACTACGATTGAAGTAACAGACGGTGTAACGGCAAACCCAGGTGACGTGTTAGCACGTATTCCGCAGGAAGGTTCGAAAACTCGTGATATCACGGGTGGTCTACCACGCGTAGCCGACTTATTTGAAGCGCGTAAACCGAAAGAGCCAGCTATCTTAGCTGAGATCACCGGTACGATTAGCTTCGGTAAAGAGACTAAAGGTAAGAAGCGTTTAGTTATTACTCCAGCTGAAGGCGATCATTACGAAGAAATGATCCCTAAGTGGCGTCAACTTAACGTGTTTGAGGGTGAGCAAGTGTCTAAAGGTGAAGTTATCGCCGATGGTCCTGAATCACCACATGACATCTTACGCCTACGTGGTGTGACTCATGTTGCTAACTATATCGTTAACGAAGTGCAAGAGGTTTACCGTTTGCAAGGCGTTAAGATCAATGACAAGCACATTGAAACAATTATCCGTCAAATGATCCGTAAGTGTACGATCCTTGACGGCGGCCATAGTGAATTCTTAGCCGGTGAGCAAATTGAAGTGGCACGCGTTAATATCGCAAACCGCGACTTAGAAGCTCAAGGCAAGTTACCAGCTAAATATGAAATCCAATTAATGGGTATCACTAAAGCATCACTAGCCACAGAATCTTTCATCTCGGCAGCCTCGTTCCAGGAGACAACTCGTGTCCTAACTGAAGCCGCTGTAAATGGTAAGAGCGATGAACTTCGCGGTCTGAAAGAAAACGTAATTGTGGGTCGTTTGATCCCAGCCGGTACCGGTTTTGCGTATCATCAAGAACGTATGGCTCGTCGTAAGCAGAGCAAAGTTGTAGTTGAAGAGCAAACAGTAAGTGCAGAAGAGGCAACTCAAGCGCTAACTGATGCTTTAAACGCGGATTTATCTGGAAATCAATAAATCTAACTTAATCAATAGATTAGGTTTTTGCAAGGCAGTTATCTACTGCCTTGCTAACGGTTTAGGTTGACAGCTCAATCTTTGCTCATTAAAATTCCGCCACCCATTTACCTGCACGTTTGGTACGAGCTTGTAAATAAAGGGCGGATTTTTTTATTTTTTCAGTAGTAATTTTAATTTCAGGAGCTATTTAAATGGCAACTATTAACCAGCTAGTGCGTAAGCCACGTCGTAGCAAGGTTACGAAAAGTAACTCAGCTGCGCTTAAAGCGTGTCCGCAAAAGCGCGGTGTATGTACTCGCGTATATACAACTACACCTAAGAAACCAAACTCGGCGTTACGTAAAGTAGCTCGTGTACGTTTAACTAACGGTTTCGAAGTAACTTCATACATTGGTGGTGAAGGTCATAACCTTCAAGAGCATAGTGTAATCCTAATCCGTGGTGGTCGTGTTAAAGATTTACCAGGTGTGCGTTTTCACACTGTTCGTGGTGCACTTGACTGTGCAGGCGTTAGCGACCGTCGTCAAGCTCGTTCTAAATACGGTGCAAAACGCCCTAAAGGCTAATTGTATTCCGTTAGTAAGGCCAAGCACTAAATATTTTTAATTATTGTTTTGGGTGATTGACTCGAAAGAGCAAACCTGAATAAACCGGAGATACAAAATGCCTAGAAGACGCGTAATAGGTCAACGTAAAATTCTTCCAGATCCTAAGTTCGGATCGGAACTTCTTGCAAAATTCGTTAACATCGTAATGTTAGACGGCAAGAAATCTACTGCTGAAAAAATCGTTTACGGTGCGCTAGATGTGGCTGCTGAGAAATCAGGCAAATCGCACCTTGAAATCTTTGAAACTGCACTTGAAAACATCCGTCCACAGGTTGAGGTTAAATCTCGCCGTGTTGGTGGTTCAACGTATCAAGTACCAGTAGAAGTACGTCCAGTACGTCGCAACGCATTAGGTATGCGTTGGTTAGTAGACGCTGCACGTAAGCGTGGCGAGAAATCTATGGGCTTACGTTTAGCTCAAGAACTTGTTGACGCTTCTGACAACAAAGGCACTGCGGTTAAGAAACGTGAAGACGTTCACCGTATGGCTGAAGCGAATAAAGCATTCGCACATTACCGTTGGTAATCTGTCCTTAACCTTTAAGAGGATTTTATGGCACGTACAACTCCACTTGAGCGCTACCGCAATATCGGTATTGTTGCTCACGTAGATGCAGGCAAAACCACCACAACAGAACGTGTTCTGTTCTACACAGGTCTTTCTCATAAGATCGGTGAAGTACATGATGGCGCCGCAACTATGGACTGGATGGAGCAGGAACAAGAGCGTGGTATCACAATCACTTCTGCTGCAACAACGTGTTTCTGGAAAGGGATGGACGCGCAATTTGACGCTCATCGTATCAATATAATTGATACTCCAGGGCACGTGGATTTCACTATTGAAGTAGAACGTTCTTTACGTGTACTTGATGGTGCGGTAGTTGTGCTTTGTGCTTCATCTGGTGTACAGCCGCAAACTGAGACAGTTTGGCGTCAAGCGAACAAATACGAAGTTCCGAGAATGATCTTCGTAAATAAAATGGATCGCACGGGCGCTGACTTCTTAACGGTTGTTGGCCAGGTGAAATCTCGTCTTGGAGCAACGCCTGTTCCAATTCAGCTACCAGTAGGCGCTGAAGACGACTTTAAAGGTGTTATTGACCTCATAAAAATGAAAATGATTAACTGGAATGATGAAGACCAGGGAATGACTTTCACCTATGAGGCAATACCGGCAGAACTTCAAGATTTAGCTGAAGAATGGCGCTCAAACTTAGTTGAAAGCGCCGCTGAAGCATCTGAAGAACTAATGGATAAGTATTTGGAAGGTGAAGACCTGAGCGAAGCAGAAATTAAAAATGCTTTGCGTCAGCGTACATTGGCTAACGAAATCGTCCCAGTCACATGTGGTAGTGCATTTAAAAATAAAGGCGTTCAAGCTGTGCTTGATGGCGTTATTGAATATATGCCTGCACCAACACAAGTGAAACAAATTCAAGGTATCCTTGAAGATGGTACTGAGGAAGAACGTCCAGCTAATGACAACGCACCGTTTGCTGCACTTGCTTTTAAGATTGCAACAGACCCGTTCGTTGGTACTTTAACTTTCTTCCGTGTTTACTCTGGTACTGTTAAACAGGGTGACGCGGTATACAACCCAGTAAAATGTAAGCGTGAGCGTCTTGGCCGTATCGTTCAGATGCATTCAAACTCACGTGAAGAGATCAAAGAAGTCTACGCAGGTGATATTGCGGCGGCTATTGGTCTCAAAGACGTAACAACAGGTGAAACACTGTGTGATCCGAATTCTATTATTACGCTTGAGCGTATGGAATTCCCTGAACCAGTTATCTCTGTTGCGGTTGAGCCTCGCACAATCGCTGACCAAGATAAGATGGGTATCGCGCTAGGTAAACTAGCGGCAGAAGATCCGTCTTTTCGCGTACAAACTGACGAAGAATCAGGCCAGACTATTATTTCTGGTATGGGTGAACTTCACCTTGATATCATTGTCGACCGTATGAAACGTGAATTCAGTGTTGAATGTAACGTTGGTAAGCCGCAGGTTTCTTACCGTGAAGCTATTCGTTCAACTGTTAAAGTTGAGGGTAAATTCATACGTCAATCAGGTGGACGTGGTCAATATGGTCATGTCTGGCTTAAACTTGAACCGATGGATATTTCGGATGATGAAGCCCCAATTTACGAGTTCGTTAACGAAACCGTAGGTGGCTCCGTTCCAAAAGAATACATCCCTGCGGTAGACAAAGGCATCCAAGAGCAAATGTCTCAAGGTGTGCTGGCAGGCTACCCATTACTTGGTGTGAAAGCGACTTTATATGATGGTTCATTCCATGATGTAGATTCGAATGAAATGGCATTTAAAATAGCGGGTTCACTGGCAATGAAACAAGGTGCGCTACAAGCAGACCCTGTACTATTAGAGCCAATGATGAAGGTTGAAGTACTCACTCCTGAAGCAAACATGGGTGATGTAGTTGGTGACTTAAACCGTCGCCGCGGCATGATCGAAGGCATGGAAGATGCGCTAGGTGGACTTAAATTAATTAACGCCCAGGTTCCGCTTTCTGAAATGTTTGGTTATGCTACTGATCTACGATCTGCAACACAAGGCCGTGCCTCATACTCTATGGAGTTTTTGAAGTACGCTGAAGCCTCGAAACATGTTGCGGACACAATAATTACAGCTCGCGCTGTTAAGTAATTTTTAGCTCGGTTTGGTCCACAGTGGACTGAACCTTTAATTTCTTTATAGGAATTTTTTAAGATGGCAAAAGCAAAGTTTGAACGCGTAAAACCGCATGTAAACGTAGGTACAATCGGCCACGTTGACCACGGTAAAACTACCCTAACTGCAGCAATCACTAACGTACTTGCAAAAGTATACGGCGGTGTTGCTAAAGATTTCGCATCAATCGATAACGCTCC
>NZ_JACJEV010000025.1:0-64001 GCF_014164235.1 Pseudoalteromonas sp. SG44-17
CTTAAAGCTTTTCTTTTATGGCTGTGTCGTATTTCTCTGACGCAGTACTTCAAATAAACAAATACCTGTTGCTACAGATACGTTTAAGCTTGAAACAGTGCCCGCCATTGGGATTTTAACTAACACATCACAATGTTCGCGCGTTAAGCGGCGCATACCTTCACCTTCTGCGCCCATAACAATCGCCATAGGGCCAGTTAGATTGGCATCAAATACATGAACATCGGTTTCGCCAGCAGTACCAACAACCCAAACACCGGCATCTTTAATTTCACGTAAAGTACGCGCAAGGTTAGTCACTTGGATCAGGGGTACTGTCTCAGCTGCACCACAGGCAACTTTACGCGCTGTGCCATTTAGTTTTGCTGATTTATCTTTTGGCACAATAATGGCGTGAACACCGGCAGCGTCTGCACTACGTAAGCAAGCACCTAAATTATGCGGATCTGTTATGCCATCGAGAACCAGTAAAAATGGCGTTTCTTCACGCGCAATGATTGCATCTAAATCTTTTTCATTGAAAGTAGGAGCTGCGATAACATTAGCAATAATGCCTTGATGCTGTTCACCCTTTGATTTGTTATCAAGCGCTTTACGCTGCATAAACTGCACTGATATACCAAATTTACGCGCTTCTTCAATAATTGGAGATAAGCGTTTATCATCACGTCCTTTTAGGGCATAAATTTCAATAAAACGCTCAGGCTCACTTGCGAAAATTGCTTCAACAGAGTGAAAGCCAAAAATTAATTCATTACTCACGTATCACTTGCTCCTGAACTCTTACTTTTACGGGCATTTTTGCCGGGTCTTTTCGGCTTTTTCACGGCCTTTCTCTTTGGTTTTTTTGCAGTCGTTGAAGTGCCAGCATCCGCTGATTTTCCTGCAGGCTTCTTTTTACCTCTACTGGCACTGTTTTTTTTTGGCTTTGGTTTTCCCTGTTCAGAACGACCGCTAAGTTCACCAGGCTCTTTCGCGTCAGCTTTTTTACCTGGTATTTTGCCACGTTTTAGCTGCGAACGAACACTTGCCGGCTGATGCCCTTTTGCATCACCACGACGACGGGCGTATCTGTCTTGTGCAACATCGCCACTGAGCGTTAAATTGATGCGACGCTCATCTAAGCTTACCGATGCCACCTGAACAGTGACTTTATCGCCTAAACGATAAACTTTACGAGAATGCTCACCAATCAAGCAATGTTTAGCGCCATCATATTGAAAATACTCATCGCCTAAATTAGTGACATGGATAAGGCCATCAATTTGTAAATCAGCTAAGCGAATAAACAAACCAAAGTTAGTAACCGATGAGATCACTCCTTCAAATTCGTCGCCCACATGATCTTGCATGTATTCACATTTCAGCCAATCAGCTACTTCACGGGTTGCATCATCTGCACGACGCTCCGTATTTGAACACTGCTCGCCCAATTGCGCGACTTCTTCGTCACTATAAACATACGCACCCGACGTAACCATACCTTGGGCTTTCAAAATGCCTTTAATCGCACGATGTACGACTAAATCTGGGTAACGACGAATTGGCGAGGTGAAATGTGCATATTCACCTAATGACAAACCAAAGTGACCGATGTTTTCAGCTTGATATACTGCCTGCTTCATCGAACGCAGTAGCATAGTTTGGATAAGTTCAGCATCAGGGCGGTCGCCAAGCTTGGCTAACACATGGGTAATTTCTTTTGGTGTTGGCTCATCACTGAGTGTTGATTCAATACCCAACTCTGATAAAAACTGTCTAAAGTTAGCCAGTTTTTCTCCATCTGGTTCAGCATGAACACGATAAAGCGCGCTGGCTTCGTGTTTTTCAAGCATTTTAGCCGCAGACACATTGGCTAAAATCATACATTCTTCAATCAGCTTGTGGGCGTCATTACGCAGCACCGGCACTATTGATTCAATCTTACGCTGAGCGTTAAATACAAAGCGTGTTTCAAGGGTTTCAAACTCAATCGCTCCGCGCTCTTGGCGGGCGGCTTTTAATGCCATATACATTTGCTGTAAATCAGTTAAATGTGGCACGACCGGTGCGTATTCAGTACGTAACTTCTCATCACCTTGTAGGATAGCGTTTACTTTAGTGTAGGTTAAGCGAGCATGCGAATTCATCACCGCTTCGTAAAAACGATAGCCTGATAATTTACCTTCAGCCGATACCAGCATTTCTGCGACCATACATAAACGGTCAACTTTTGGATTTAATGAACACAAGCCATTGGACAATACTTTTGGCAGCATAGGAATAACTTGCTCAGGGAAATACACTGAGTTACCACGTTCGATTGCCTCGGCATTAAGTGGGGTATTCATTGCGACATAATGGGATACATCAGCAATCGCAACCCATAACCGCCAACCACCCGATTCAACAGGCTCACAATACACCGCATCATCAAAATCGCGAGCATCTTCACCATCAATCGTAACCAATGGTAAATCACGTAAATCAACTCGATTTTGCTTGTCACCTTCTTCGACAAACTCACCTAAGTGTTCAACCTGCTTTTCAACCGCTTCTGGCCATACATGCGGGATATCGTGATTACGCAGTGCCACTTCAATTTCCATACCAGGGGCTAAATGCTCACCCAGTACATCAATGATTTTCCCTACCGCATTCATATTACGGTTAGGGTTTTGGGTAATTTGCACTTGCACCATTTGGTTGTGACGTGCGCCGTTTTCACTGCCCGGCAAAATAATAATATCTTGGGTGATACGTGGATCTTCCGCCACCACCACTGCTATGCCATGCTCAACAAAATAGCGACCAACAATCGGTGCTCGCTCGCCAGCCAGCACTTTAATAATACGCGCATCGCACTTGCCGCCGGAGCCTCGTTTGGTGCCTTTAGCCAGTACTATGTCGCCATGCAGCACCGAACTCATTTGATGCTTGGCAATAAACCAGTCTTTACTTTCGCCTTCGACTTCTAAAAAGCCAAACCCGTCACGGTGACCGATTACTTTGCCTTTAACAAGCCCAGCTTCATCAATTAAGGCGTAGCATTTAAATTTATTAAAGAACAGTTGACCATCACGCTCCATGGCACGTAAACGACGCTTAAAAGCAATTTGACGCTCATCATCGTTTACCGCTAACTCCTCACATAATTGATGAAAATTAGCAGGCTTGGCACGGTCTTTTATATGAGTAAGTATAAACTCACGACTTGGGACAGGGTTTTCGTACTTTTCTTGTTCTCGACTGAGATTAGGATCTTGGTTTGACATTCACTATCTTGTTAATTGGTTATGATGTTATTTTAACCCATAACCGATCAATGAGACAGGCAAAAGCTATGAAACTTTTAAGAAAGCGCTTTTACTTGCTTTAAACAGCTTATTACGGCGTTATAACCAACCTTTTTGTTTGGCTATACGCGCTGCATCTACTCGGTTTATGGCATTTAATTTAGCAATAGCGTCTGATAAGTAATTACGTACCGTGCCCTCGCTTAAGTATAACCTTGCGGCAATATCGGCTGTTTTCAACCCTTCACTTGCGAGTTGTAATGCTTTTCGTTCTTTATCTGTCAGCGGATCAGTTTCATCTAATGCGTTAATAGCAAGCTCAGGATCAATAACCTTTTGCCCGTGCATTACTTTTTTAAGCGCGCTAATTAATTCATCGCTCGGGGCTTCTTTTAAAATAAAGCCCTTAACGCCAGCACTTAAAGAACGCCTAATATAACCCGCTCGCGAAAAGGTGGTCATAATAACTATTTTTATAGCAGGGTATTTTGATGCAATTTGCTCACTGAGTTCGATGCCGTTCATGCTAGGCATTTCGATATCGGTTAAAATAATATCAGGAAGAGAGTTACTGTCTAGCATGTTTATGTCTGTTAATGCATCTTGCCCGTTACTTGCTTGACCAATTACCTCAATATTAAAATCTAGACTTAATAATGCTGCGATTGCGTCGCGCACAAGCCCCTGATCTTCTACTAAATACACCTTGATCATTAGAAACCCTTCGCTGTTAAAGGCAGCATTACATTTAAACTAAAGTTATCCTCACAGGTAAATGTAGCCTTACCACCTAGCTGCTCTGCTCGTTCTTTAATGCCATTTAAGCCATTTCCAGGTTTTATTGAGCTGCCTGGTGCATGATCAATCACATTGATTATTAATTGCTGCTGATTTTGCGTTATGCTAATTATACATTTCTTGGTGCTGCTATGGCGTAGTAAGTTAGTAACAACCTCCTTAATTATAAGACTTGCTATGCCTTCTACTTTCGCAGGTAACGCATTTAACTTCACGTTAAAATCGGCCTCAAAACCTTGCTCGATTAGCCTTTGTTTTAATTGTGAAATTTGACTCGCAAGATTGAGCTGTTTTAAATCACTGACAGCACTTCTCACATCACTCAATAGCTGCCTTGCAAGCTCTGCAACTTGGGCAATTTCAGTATTTGCTTGTGTGTAACGTTCACCTTGATTTAATTTATTAGCAAGCTCTGCTTTTAAAGCAATAGATGAAAGAGAATGGCCTAGAATATCATGTAAATCGCGAGCAATACGCTCGCGCTCAGCAATAGCTGCTAATTGCTCTAATTGTTTTGCACTTTCTTGCTCACGAATTTTATGAATATGCTCTTTACGCGTAGCGACACCAAAACTAAAAAGTGCAATACTCAATATTAATGAGCCACCTAAAAAATATTGTGGGTTATCAATATCTGTAATATAAGTACTAAACACCACACCAATAAAGACCCCTGTAACTGACATCGCTCGAGATAATTTTGCAAAACTAAAACCGGCAATAAAAGCTGAAAAACCAAATAATGTAGAGCTACCTGTCGTTAAAAAGCTTGCAAAAATACACACTAAGAGCATCGCAATAAATAATTTCGTTACTTCCCCTTGTTTTTTATTTACAGCCTGAATATACAGTGTAATAAATGTTATATAAAAACCTAAAGTAGCACTGATATTAAGTGTACTTAAGTGGGAAAAATTAAAAATGGTAGGCAATAAATAAAAAACCGAAAAAAGTAAATGCCCCCAACTCCAAAAGGATTTTGCTTTAGTCTTTGGGGTTAATTTATTAAGTAGCATACTCATCCTTAATTTAATTGCCTTGCACTTTCAGACCAACAATACCTATAAGAATCAAAATAATACAACCAATTTGAAAAGCAGATAATGGCTCTTTAAACCACACAAAGCTCATAATCGTTATTCCTAAAGTACCAATTCCTACCCATACAGCATAACTAATACCCAAAGGTAAAGACTTTAAAGCAAATGATAAAAATGCAAAACTTACCCACATCGCTAAAAAAGTAATCACACTTGGCCATAATTTAGTGAAACCATTGGATTGCTTCATAGACAACGCCCACACGACCTCAAATATACCTGCTATTAGTAAACTAACCCACGCTGCAATATTCATCAATTTATCACTCCTTAGTTATTAAATTTATGGTGTTTATTACCTTTAATAACTTAACTATCCCTTTTAATGATGAGTGAGTGTAGTGTAAATTGTCATGAATAAAACTGACTTTTGTCATACATAAAGATACACAATACCTAGTCATAACACCTAGACACTAAGCTCTTTGATAACAGGCAAAGTGCTGGTATTAAAAAAATAAAAAGGTTCATAGATGCAGGCTCAACAGCAAAGTTTAGTTTATTTACACATTGCGGTATTACTTTTTGGTGGCACAGCACTATTTGCCAAATTAATAAATCTAAACGCATTAGATATTACCGTGTACCGCGCAGCCATCGCGGGTCTGGCTATTATGATATTGCTGTTATGGCAAAAAAAAGCAATTAAACTCAGCTGTGCTAAAGATTACTTAATTGCTTTGTTGTTAGGAGCTGCTGTAGGTATACATTGGGTCACCTACTTTGCTGGTATGCAAATGGCTGGGATTGCGGTTGGCATGATTGCATTTTTTACCTACCCTGTGATCACCGTATTTATTGAACCATTCTTTAATGGTAGTAAACCCAAAGTAAACGATTTGCTCAGCGCCGGTGTAGTAATAACTGGGATCTATTTGCTGACCCCAAATGCAGATATGGGTAATGATGTCACCTTAGGCGTGGTAACAGGTGTTATTTCAGCATTTTTTTTCGCATTTAGAAATATTGTTCATAAGCGATACTTTAGCCACTACGGTGGGCCACAAACTATGTTTTATCAAACATTAGTGGCTAGCTTGTTATTATGTGCTTTTATTGAAGTACCAGTGATTAATATATCGAACCAAGATCTAGGGTTATTGCTCGTCGCTGGCGTAATTTTTACTGCAACTCCGCACTCTTTATTTGCAGCAAGTTTACAGTATTTATCAGCATCAACAGCGGGACTTATTTCTTGTTTACAGCCTTTATACGGCACATTTTTAGCTTTTTTGCTGTTGCATGAACAACCTTCACTACAGACCCTGCTTGGCGGTGCTTTAGTGATCAGTGCAGCATTTTACGAAACATGGTCAGTTACTCGGAAACACACATTATGATAAAAGTTTTTGCTCATCGCGGCGCCAGTGGCACTTATCCAGAAAATACCCAGAGTGCGATAACCGCAGCAGTCGAAATTGAAGTCGATGGTATTGAAGTCGATGTACAAAGCTGTTTGGATGATTACATGATCATCCATGATACTTGGCTAGATCGCACCACCAGCGGCCGTGGCAAAATAAATAAACTCACCCGAGAGCAAATTCAATGTTTTGATGCTGGCAATGGCGAATTTGTCCCAACCCTACAGCAAACTATTGATTGGACAGCCAATAAAGTGCTCTTAAACCTTGAGTTAAAACACACTTTCTCGTTGGATAAATTTGTTGAGCTGATTGAGTTAAATATCGTTAATAACAAACTATCTCAGGACATGCTGTTAGTCTCTTCATTTGATCATCATCAATTAATGTGGCTTAAACAAAAACTACCTTGGCTAAAAATTGGCGCGTTAACGGGCTCCATTCCTATCAACTATGCTGAATTTGCCCAGCGCTTACAGGCGTTTAGTATTCATGTTGATAAAAACTTTATTAACCATGAGTTTGTCGCGGATGCCAAACAACGCGGCTTACAAGTTTATGCATACACGGTTGATAAACAAGAAGATATTGAGTTAATGCTGAGTTTTGGTGTCGACGGAATTTTTACTAATTACCCATGCAACACGAAAATGATTTTAAACTCACTGTAGTTATCAAAAATGGCTGCCGTTCATCCTATATTCTTGAATTAAAGTGAATTTGAACGATACTGAGTAAAACAATACAACAGCCGAGCGGGCAATTGATGAGTGGGTATATGCGTATTTATAACTTTATAGAACAAAGCTTCTTTTTTACTTTAACCCGAAAGATTGTTGGCAATCTTAGCTTTGTATTTTTTTTCCAAGCTATTACTTTGATTTGGTTATATAAAAGTCTAACTACGCAAGACGCAGACACTAGCCTATTTTGGTTACTCACGGTGATTATTATTGCCGGCTTTGCCTTTACACTCTTTTACATGCGCTTTCTGATCGTGCGCCCAGTTACAGCAATGCGTGATACTTTAATAAAAATTAACCGCCAAGATGCAAACTTAGCAGCTAAACTCCCCCACTTTACCTATGATGAATTTCGTGAGATCAGCCAACAGTACAATACCTTTACTGATCATCTAAGCCAATTACTCGCTACCACTTACCAAAGTTCGCAGGCCAGCGCACAAAGTAATAATCAAGTGACTGAGTCAATGCAACATACGGCGCAGCTAAGCGAACAACAAATTGATTTTAGCCAAACAATAACCGCAGCCAGTAATCAAATAACTGATAGTCTGCAAAGTATCGTTACCAATACCGATGATGTTCATCAAGTAAACGCAGAGCATTTAAACTTTGTTACACACTCTGCACAAGAACTCACAAAACTAGTCACTCAAGTTAAATCGATTAGTCATGTATTGAGCAGTTTTTCAAAAACGATTTCTGGCTTAAAACAAAACAGCGAGAATATTCGTAGCATCCTGAAAATGGTTGAAGAATTTTCAGATCAAACTAATTTGTTGGCGCTCAATGCTGCAATAGAAGCCGCTCGTGCGGGTGAAGCAGGTCGTGGTTTTGCGGTTGTAGCAGATGAAGTAAGAACTTTATCGGTTAAAGTAAGTGATGCAACTCGCCAGATCAGCGATTTCATCAACCAAATGGATTCTTTAGTAAATCAAACAAATAAAGAATCTGAGCAACTTGTCAGTTATTCACATAATGCAGAAACAACCATTAGTAATACATCCCATGGATTTACCGATCGGCTTGTTGAATTTGAACACAATCAACAACAATTACAGCAAATTGTAAGCGCTGTGCACTTACTCGAACAGACACAAAATCAAACCCATCAATCAGTTGAACAAATCGTTGCATTAGGCAGCCAAGCAAAAGCACAAATTGATGTAGCGTTAAGTGATTGTCAATTATCACAACAACTAAGTGAGCAAACTCAGCAGCAGTTAAAGCGTTTTGTCTAAGTACAAGCGTTTTAACTGCGCTGTAAATGTGTTAAATTGCGCCGTTATTTTTTCTTAATGATGTACCCATGTGAGTAGTTCAATATCCGATCACACGCAGTTAGCCCTTGATATAAAACAGTGGGGTAAAGAACTTGGCTTTGCTGAAGTT
This sequence comes from Pseudoalteromonas sp. SG44-17, assembly GCF_014164235.1. NCBI lineage: Bacteria > Pseudomonadati > Pseudomonadota > Gammaproteobacteria > Alteromonadales > Pseudoalteromonadaceae > Pseudoalteromonas > Pseudoalteromonas sp. SG44-17. The sequence goes on from NZ_JACJEV010000025.1 coordinate 8,673, forward strand.
GGCATCACTGACATTGATTTAAGCAAACACGAAGCACAATTACAGCGCTGGCTTGATTTAGGCTATCACGGCGATATGGAATATATGGCCGCTCATGGAATGAAACGCGCTCGCCCTGCGGAGCTAGTCCCTGGTACTATGCGGGTTATATCAGTAAAAATGAATTACCTGCCCCCCGATGCAAGCTTTGCTAAAACCCTCAAAAATACCGATAAAGCTTATATTAGTCGTTATGCGTTAGGGCGTGATTATCATAAACTGATGCGTAATCGATTAAAGAAATTAGGTCAAAAAATTGAGCTGCAAATCGGTCAATTAGGCTATCGGCCATTTGTTGATTCAGCACCAGTATTAGAACGTCAACTTGCTGAAAAAGCAGGTTTAGGCTGGCGTGGAAAGCACAGCTTGCTAATCAATAAAGAAGCCGGTTCTTGGTTCTTTTTGGGTGAGTTATTTGTTGATATCCCTTTACCAATTGATAAGCCCAATGAGTTTGAGGGATGTGGAAAATGCGTAGCCTGCATTACTTTATGCCCAACCGGCGCAATTGTAGAGCCTTACGTGGTTGATGCACGCAAGTGTATTTCTTATCTTACTATTGAGCTGCAAGGACCAATCCCTGAGCAGTATCGCTCACTATTAGGTAATCGCGTTTACGGCTGTGATGATTGCCAATTAGTTTGCCCATGGAACCGCTACGGGCAAATTACCGATGAAGCCGACTTTCACCCACGAACACAACTAAAAGATAAAGATTTACTTGATTTATTTAGTTGGGATGAAGCTACCTTTTTAAAAAATACCGAAGGCAGTCCGATCCGTCGAATTGGCCATCAGCGCTGGCTACGAAATATTGCTGTAGGTTTAGGTAATGCGCAATTTAGCCAATCGATCGTTGACGCGCTCAGCGCCAGCTATGATCAATCAACCGAGTTGGTAAAAGAGCATATAGAGTGGGCGCTTAAGCAACAATGCTCAAAACAAGATAAATTGCTACGAAAAACCGCCCGTTTGATACGTATCGTAGAAAAGGGCTTACCAAGAGATGCGTAGCTTCACACCCCTTGATTATTTACTGTTACTTTTTCAATAAGATAGATAGGTCTTGCTCAATTTCATGAAAAGCGGCTTTCACTCCCTGCACAGACTCTTCACGGGCAACTGAGTTTTGAATCGCTTGATCTACCTTCTGATAAATAAACACTTCTTGATCTTCGTCTAACCCCATTGATGGAATACGCTGTTCTAACTCTTCTTGTAAACGCTTGAACACCGCTTCATTACTCTTACGGTTTTCATTTAACAGCCCAATTAAGCCATGAAACTTGCTATTCACCATAGTAATTGCATCATTTAGCTTTGTTTGTTGCGACTGTAAAGCTTCACGAGTCATGATTGCTCGTAGCTGTTGCTCTGTGACACTGACAATAAAGCACACATGGTCACGGATCCGGCCATGCTTATCAGGATCGTGATCTGGCATATTTAAAATCAATAAACTAATTAATTCATAGTTAACTAAGATACGGTGAGAAAACTCATGTAAGCGGCCCTTATTTTTGAGCATATCAAACAACTCAATTACAATTGGCGAACACGTAGCATTGAGGGCAAAGTGCTCAGGAGCATCAGCAATAACTCTAAACTCAATATTACTTTGTAAATCAAACGATCTTAAACAATGAACTAGGGCCTCCCCAAGCGCTTTGGTGTTGTTAATCATACCAATCTTCTCAATATAATTAACTATTTGCCCCATTTCACTACTGTTTGCCATAGCATTGAATGCAGTTGATGTGGCCTCTTCAATTTGCTGTTCTAACGATTTTTTTTCAATCAGTACTTGATTAAGAATTTTCAGTTTCGATTTAAGTTCATCCTGTCCAAATGGCTTAACAATATAATCTTCAGCACCTACAGCATACCCTTCCATCCGCTCCTCTACTGTGCCTCTGGCTGATACAAACATGACTATGATATGAGCCGTACGAGGGTTTGCTTTTAGTCTTCTACATACTTCATAACCATTCATTTGTGGCATACTCACGTCAAGTAAAATTACTTGTGGCGCAAACTCTTCCACGATACTGAGGCACTCAGGGCCACTGCTAACCATCTTTAATTCAAAATCAAGATCTAATAATATTTCTTCTATAATTTCTAAATTAAAGGGCTCATCATCAACAGCTAGAATTCTCGTTACAGGCATAATTGTCATCCATTTCATAATTCATATTAATAGTTTAGTCGTAAAAAAAACTCTTACCAGTAAGGCTAAGTAATTTATTATTGCTTAGCTGAAACTTTTTATTTCTAAAGGCAGAGCGATGTGAATCGTCGTGCCTCCTGAGCTATTGTTATGAGCAGAAATAACTCCTTCATGTAATGAGACAAACTCACGGCATAAGGCTAAACCAAGCCCTGTTCCACCAGCACCGCTATTAGTTGTGCTACTCTGCACGAATTTTGAGAACACATACTCAAGTTCATCATCAGGTATCCCTATACCACTATCAATCACTTCAATAATTGCCTGCCCTTGTTGATTAGTTAAAACGACTTCAATACGGCTATGCTGATCACTAAATTTCAACGCATTGCCGAGGATATTACGTAATAATTGATTTATTTGCTCTTCATCACAGTCAATTATAATAGGCGGTTTTGGTGGCAAATACTGTACTTCAATCTCTTTTTCCATAGCGGTACCTGACACATCATCAATACTGGTTTTAATAATATTACTCAGGTTATGCGGGCGCGGATTAAAAGGGAACTTACCAACATCGAGTTTAGATAGGTCGAGTAAATTATTAAGTAATGAGAGCAGCCGCTCGCCACTACACTCTATGCGAGATAAATATTTCTGTAGCTTTTCAACTGAAATATCACCTCTGCCGAGTTTATCTAAACCAAAGCGAGCAAAACTTAATATTGAATGCATAGGAGTACGTAATTCATGGGACATATTAGCAAGAAACTCTGATTTACTGTGATTTGCTGCCTCGGCGACATTTTTAGCATGCTCAAGCTGCGATGTTCGGGCACGTACTTGCTCTTCAAGCATATCTTTTGCCTCGAGCAACAGCTCCTCTTTAAGTTTAAGATGAGTAACATTCTTAAAAATAACCGCGAGTGCAATATTACCATGATGGTCAATCTCATTAAACGAACCAACTAATGGGATAGCCTCTCCCTCTTTCATTGGCAGATATACATCACAACTAAATTGACGATTTTTATTTAACGTCGCTATTTTTTCTTTAATTTGCTCAGCAGACATCGTATCTAATAAAGTAAAAACTGAGCTACCTTTAAGTATTTTTGCAGGTAAATTAAAGAGTTTAGAGCAAGCATCGTTTGCTTCAATCACTTCACCATTGCGCTCAAATAACATAATCGCATCAGGTGTGTGCTTATAAATAACGCGTAACAAGCTATCCTTTTCAATAAGTGCATCAACGGTATCTTGCAGACGTTCAACTAACTCTGTGTTATGCCGTCTTAGCAACTCAGTTTGCCAAAGTTTATGCACAGATTGCAGTATCATATTTTCATTGATCGGTTTAACCAATACGTCTTCCACCCCTTGACGAATTGCTTCAATCATCGACACTTGATTTGGTTTTGAGGTAAATAACAAACAGCGACATTGCGGATATAGTACTTTGAGAGCGGCGAACACTTCTAAACCTGAGCCATCAGGCAGACTAAAATCACTCAATAACAGATCAATTTCATGCCCTTGCGCTTGAGTTACCGCAGAGCTAATACTATGAGCTGTAATCGTTTTAATATGGGCGCCTAACAGGCTATTTGCTATTTTTTCAAGCCGCTGGGGGATATGATCAACCAGCAATACCGTTGGTAATACTAAAACACTATCGGAGCCAAGCTCTAAAACACTCTCCAGCAAGGTGCTGATTTCTTTATTCGCAAAAAATGGATAAATTACAATAGCATTTGGCACCAGCCGATTAAGATCACTAAATGAAGAAAGTTGTTCATTGTTTTCAACTTTAGGGGCGAGAAGCAAAAAGCGATCTTGATTGATCTGCGTTACTAAAGAATTTGCGGTAGCTAATGGAACGCCATGAGCCACAGCCACTAAATCATAACAACTAAACGCAGTGCACTCATGTAGCATTGAAAAATGAATCAACTCAACTTCACAGCCAATCAATTCGAGCAATACTTTTATTCGCATCGCTAAAATGCTACTGCTATCAACTATCAATATTTTCCGCACAGCTTTGACCACGCTTTTCATCAACTTGAGATTGTAAAAGCGTAGCCTAAGTTTTCTGCATTAACATAATCAAAGAGGTTATTTTTTGGGAGTACCGCTACCCTAAGTGCTTACCTAAAATAGTTAAGCTGTAGTGATTGCCATCCATAATTGCTACATTAGGCAACTCTCCCCACCGTTGATAACCAAAACGCTCAAACAATTTAACACTCGGTATATTATGACTAAATATAAATGCCAGTAGTACTTTAATATTTAATGGCTTAGCTTGCTCTTGGGCAAAAGTAAGTAAACGTTTACCAAGCCCTTGACCTTGTGCATTGGCTGTAATGTAAATACTGACCTCTACCGTACCATCATAGGCTGGACGGCCATAAAATGACTTATAACTAAGCCAAGCTATCACCTTCGAGTCTTGCTCATAAACGTAAATAGGCCGCTGCTCGGTATGGCTATTAAACCAACTTTGCTTGTCTGCTATGCTTACTTGTTCGGTGTCGGCTGTAACCATTCTACTTGCGATTGTTTCATTATAAATTGCAACTATAGCGGCTAAATCATTACTATTTGCTAATCGTATTGTCATTTTGTTTTTAGCGGTTGTTGATCAATTCATTGCATAGTAACGTATGAGTTAAACTGACACTACTGCAAAATAAACGGTAGACTGCCATCTAGGGTGATCAGCCACAACAAGTTAAGGAATCGGTATGTTTAAAAAATTATTATTATGCTGCGCAATACTCAGTTGTAGTGTTTATGCACAGCCAGAGCAAACAAGCCAACAGCAGGTTGAGGCTACATCATGTGATGACTTCACTAATGTTACTATGCGCAAACTTCGCTCTAAAGAGAGCATTAATTTGTGTCAATTCAAGAATAAACCCTTATTAATAGTCAATACGGCAAGCAACTGCGGTTTTACGCCACAATTTGAAGGTCTAGAAGCGCTATATCAAAAATACCAAGATCAAGGTTTAGTGATACTGGGATTTCCTTCTGATGATTTTTTCCAAGAAGAAGATGACGAAAAAGACACCGCTAAAGTTTGCTTTGTAAATTACGGCGTAACTTTCCCGATGTTTGCCACCAGCGAAGTCAGAGGCAGTGATGCTAATGCTATATTTAAACATTTAAATGCCCAAACGAGTTCGCCAAATTGGAACTTTTATAAATATCTTGTATCTGCAGATCGCAAACAGGTTGAACGTTTTAATAGCAAAACCAAGCCTGATTCAGACAAGTTAGTTAAAGCAATAGAACAAGCAATTTCAGATATTTAATTTTATACTGGTACAAGTAGTTATTATTGAACTAGAATAACGTAAGATTTGATTAAAAAAACACCACCTTGAAACGGGAGATTTTATGACAGTGGCAAGTGCAAGACACATATTAGTAGACAGCGAAGCGCAGTGCTTAGATTTAAAAACCAAGATTGAACAAGGCGAAGATTTTGCTGAGTTAGCTAAGGTACATTCAAACTGCCCTTCAGGTCAGGATGGCGGTGCATTAGGTGAGTTTGGTCCTGGTATGATGGTTCCTGAATTTGATAAAGTGGTATTTTCAGCACCGATTAATCAAGTACAAGGTCCTGTGCAAACTCAGTTTGGCTACCACTTACTTGAAGTGACTAGTCGTACAGAATAACGTTGGTTTTATTACTAACCTAAAAGAAAGCCGCCTCTGCGGCTTTCTTTTTATCCAAAGGAAAGCACATGCAACTATTAGGCTCAACAACCTCGCCATTTGTACGCCGCATTCGTATTTGGGCACTGTTAAATCAATGTAGTCTTGAGTTTATCAACTTAGATATTTTTTCAGACACTGATCGTCAGCTGATGATACAAAATAATCCAGCCCGAAAAATTCCAGTGCTAATCACTAAGCAGCAAACTTTAGCTGATTCAAATAACATCATCCGCTTTTTGCTCGAACAACACAGTCAAACTCGTCTGAATTGGCAACAAGAGCACCTACTAACAATCATTAATGCATGCAATGATTCGCTGGTTGAGCTATTACTTTGTCAGCGTTCAGGATTCGATACACAGGATGATAAATTATTTTTTAATCTACAAAATGAACGCATTGCTGAAACATTAAGCTATTTAAATAACCATTTTGCAGATGCAGAATTTAAAAGCTGTGAATACCTGTGCATCAGTTTATACTGCTTACTTGATTGGATTTGCTTCCGCGAGTTAACGGATTTAACGGCACATACCGAGTTAATGAATTTCTATTATTCATTTGCTCAGCAACAGGCAGTGCAGCAAACCGATCCACGTAATTAACATTTAAGGGTAAACACATGAGTGATATCGAAATTGAATCAGAACTAGTTAGTTTTGTTGAAAAAGTACGTCAAAGTGAACAAATCTGGGCGCTAGGTGCTGAAGATGGCGGTTTTGTGGTTTGTGACTCTAACCAATTTGAAAACACCGATGTACTACTATTGTGGGAAAGTGAAGCAACAGCAAAAGCCCAGTGTAAAGAAGAATGGGCCGATTACAGCCCACTGCAAATCACCTTGGATGAGTTTTTAGATGACTGGGTTGAAGATCTAAAAGAAGATGACGCACTGGTTGGCCTAAACTGGAATGACGACCAAGTATGTGTTGAAATCGAGCCGGTTGGATTAGCACGCGCACTAAGCGAATAAGCATTATTTAACATTGCTTTACTGCGCTGGTTTATTTGCTATAAACTAGCGCAAATCTTTACTTTCAGGGTATTACGTTGAAGTCCCATCTTGGTCGCCGCCCTTTTTCCGCTATGGAATTACATACGCTTTACCATGGCTATATATATGGTGATCAACGCTTACCTCGCGAACAGCCGAAACACTGGCATTTTTGGCTCCCTTTAATCGCTTATTACAGCGGAGCTTACAGTGATGAAATTGGCCATTTACAACTGTGCGATATTGTTGAACATCAACAGATCCTTTGTTTTCATTTCCATACCCACGGTAAAATAAAAGCCCGTATTGTGCCTATCCATCAAGCACTTTTTGATGCTGGCTTAAACGAGTATATCGCAGCAGTTAAACAACAAGGACACAATCGCCTATTGTTTGACTTACCATCTAAGTCAGGTCGCTATAGCGAGAAAGTTCGCATTTGGTTCTCTGGTGAAGGAGAGCGTGCCGGCTACTTACAAAAGTGTGATATTCCCAATATCGATCAACTTGGTATGAAAACCGCTGTCAGCAGTCTCAGGCTCAATTTTGAGCAGCAAATCCGCATTTATGCAATTCAAGCAGGCAATAAAGATGCTTTTAATTATCTGCTGGGTTTTAATGAATATGAATTGACTGAATTTAGCGATGTAATCACCCTTAATCAGATCTGCCAACAAATACGCGTGATCAACCAGCACATTGATTGGCACCGCTTTAATCAGCGCCACACCATTTGACAAACTTTGTTACCAACTAGCTCATTACTCACTGCTTAAAAACTGTTACGATAACTGAGCACAAAACTCTAACAAGAAAATATCAGGGATATCTATGTTTATTAAAAGCCTACTCACACTCAGTGTGGCCGTTGCAGTAAGTTCAGCTCATGCTAATGAGTTTGTCCTAGAAAAGCTCGCAAAACCAAGTTCTCAACACGTATCTCTAACGCTTGATCCAGCTCAAGAAACCTTTAGCGGTATGACCGAAATCGCCCTTGAAGTACTTAAGCCAACTAACTATATCGAGCTAAATGGTGTTGCTTACGCAACGCAAATGGCAAAACTGCTTGGGGCAGAAAACTGTGACTTAAGTGCTGAAATGCTAAAAACAGGTAAAGTAAAATTTAGCTGCGATGAGCAAATTCAACCAGGTAAATACACGCTTAAAGTCGACTTCACTGCCCCCTATAATCGCCAAAGTGTTGGCCTGTATAAAACCTTAGATCAGGGTGTGCCGTATTTATTTACCCAATTTGAAATGAGCGATGCCCGCCGCGCATTCCCTGTATTTGATGAACCAAGTTATAAAATTCCATTCCAATTAACGATTACAGCACCTAGCTCTCAAAAAGTGTATGCCAATACACCTGAGTTAAAAACGACCGTTAATGGCGATATGACCACTCACTTTTTTGATAAAACACCGCCAATTCCTTCATACTTAGTGGCCATGGCTGTCGGTCCATTTGAGGAGCGTGAAGTCAAAGGCATGCCAATTCCAGGTCGTGTGATCACGCCACAAGGTAAAATTCACTTAGGTGAATATGCCGAGCAAGCAATGCCAAAAGTATTGGCCGCGCTTGAAGGCTACTTTGGTATTCCTTACGTTTATAAAAAACTAGATTCAGTCGCTGTTCCAGAGTTTCCATTCGGTGCCATGGAAAACGCAGGCTTAGTTACCTACCGTGAAGATATTTTGCTGCTTGATTTGGCTACAGCGACTCGCAATAAAAAACAACGTAATGTATCTATCATCGCTCATGAACTTGCTCACCAGTGGTACGGTAACTTAGTAACCATGAAATGGTGGAATGACTTATGGCTAAATGAAGCGTTTGCAAGCTGGATGGCTGCTAAAATCACAGCCCAGCTTAACCCTGAATTTGAATCACATTTAGACCTGCCGCAAAATAACGTTATGGCGTTAGATGCTCGTTTAAGTACTAAGCCAATTCGTAAACCAATCAAAACCGAAGCCGATATTATGGACGGCCTAGGCTTAGCTTATAGCAAAGGCAGCTCGGTATTAGCTATGGTTGAAAACTGGATTGGCGAAGAGGCTTTCCAGCAGGGTATTCGTGCTTATTTAAAAGAGTTCTCGTATAAAAACGCCGAAGCAGCCGACTTATGGCAAGCCCTTGGTAAAGCATCAAATAAAGATGTGGCAGCGGTTTTAAAATCGTTTATCGAACAATCTTCATTCCCACTGATCAAAGTAACTCAGCAAGGTAAAACGATTACCATTAATCAAAGCCGCTTTACTAACGCGGGCGTTGATGCTCCTGCACAGCTTTGGAATGTGCCAGTTGCAATAAAATACGGTGCTGGCGATAAAGTTAAAACTGCCAATGTATTACTAACTAAAGCCAATCAAACTGTTGAACTTGAATTTGAACCTGAGTGGATTTATCCAGATCAAGGCGCTTTAGGTTATTACCGCTGGGTGATGGATGACAAACAATTTGCTGCATTGATTGATAACGCTGCACAGTCATTGACAGTACGAGAACGTTTAGCGTTATTGTCTGCCGCTGATGCATTACTAGATGCTGGTGTTATTTCTGCTGCACATTTAATGCAAACACTAGAAGTTTTTGTAAGCGACAAACACCCACGCGTTGCTAATACCGCTTTGGGTTATTTAGCCGCACAAAAGCGTACCTTTGAAGATGAAAGCAACCAAGACCTGTGGCCTGAATTTATTCGTAAAAGCATCATGCCTGCAGCTAAACAGTATGGTTTAACTGCAAAAGTTAAAGAAGATGCTGCAATCTCGCAATTACGTACTCAAGTAGTTGCGCGTTTAGGTTTTGATGGTGAAGATCAAAGTGTGATCAATACCGCCAAGGCACAAGCCCGTGTTTACTTAAATAACCCAGAAAAAGTTGATCCGTACCTTGCGTCAATCTACTTAAACTTAGCCGCATTCCATGGTGATAAAAACCTACTCGATGCATATATAAATACCTTTAAAACTACCAAAGATCCGCAAGTGCGTACAAAAATGCTAGCGGCTATGAGTTACTTTGGCACGCCAGAGCTACAAACTAAGGTATTAAATTACAGCTTAACTGACGATGTCACTGCATCTGACATGCGTACGATTATGTCAGGACAGGCTTACACGAAAGCCCGTGAAGCTTTGTTTATTGAATGGATATACGCGAATTACGATAAGGTAGTTGCAAACTTGCCACCTTTCTTCGTACCTAACCTGCCTAACTTTACCACCTCAGGTTGTAGCGCCAGCAGCTTAGCAAAAACACAAAGCTTCTTTATGAGTAAAATTGCTGACGAACCAGGTTATGCCCGTACCTTAAGCAAACTTGAAGAAAGCGTGAATAACTGTATTTCACTTAAAGAGCGTGAATTAGCGTCTGTAAATAGTTTCTTAAAACGTTAATTTGTACGGCAAGCCATTGGCTTGCCGTTTTTTATCAACAGCGTTATTTATCCATTGATAATTTTTACTAGCTGAGAAATAAACTCTTTTGCTCCTTCAACGCTGGTCATTTTAAAACCAATTCCATAATGGATTGGATTCGTGCTTTTAAAAATACGCGTTGGAAACCGTGTCATTTCACTACTATGAAAAAAACCGCTAATGCGGTTAACGCCTGCTATTTTATTAAAATCATCACTAAAGACTTCCAGTGCAGGACGAAGCACAAGCTTAGCTTGGCCACCTTCTATATGCAGATAAATTGCTTCTTTGGACTTAGGTAACATATATTCAGTGATATTCTTAATTCTAAAATTACTACGGCACTCTAATGCAATAAGTTGCTCGTTGATTTGCTCTGGACTAGCTGACATGGATATCCTTGATTTTCATTAAGCTCTTAGCTGTAAACTACAGCACAGCCAAGAACCTGCAAAGTTTTATATTATAGTTATTTAACGCAGACAAAAGCGAGTTGATCATTTAAGTAGCTCATACGGGTAATATTGGTATCACAGAAAGGCGTTAAATCAAGCCATAGCGAGACCTGCTCAGGGCTATTTAGCTGGCGCTGGTAAACACGATTATCGACCGCATAAATGACCGTATTAGCGTCTTTAAATGCGTAATCTTGTACAGTCTGCGGTAAACGAAAGAGGTCAGTGACGGTATTTTCTTGCGGATCATAACTTGCTAACCAGTGCTGCTGCGCTTTGCTATAACTAAATGTATAGGCAGCTAATGCATGATTAAATGTCAACGTACGGCCAATATGCTCAGCAACCACTTTTGGCTTCGCTGCAGCAACCTGAGTATATTGTAAAGTATGTGGTTCGCCTAAAATAAACATCACCATATCATTTTTGGCGCCCCAGGCATGATAACCAACTGGTTCTATCCACTCAAAAATACGACTTGGTTTAACATTATCGTCAAACGGATATTGCCATAACTTTTGCTTACCATCCGCCTCGACTACGATAGCTGACAGTGCCTTACCATTAGGTGTTAAAGTCGGCGAGTATTCACTCACAGCAGTATTTGTTAAATTAGTTACTTGCTTATTGGTAAAATCATAAAAAGCTAGATCTGTTTGACTTTGCCCTTCACTTTGCACTTCTTGGGTAAAATAAATACCACCTTTGGTAAGTAAAGGCTGATTATTATAAACATCATTATTAGTGATACGGCTTACTTGTAACCCATATTCTGTGTTAAGTTTAGCAAGTAAAATTTCGCTTTTTGGCATCGCAGCTAAAACGCTATTAGGGGTAACTGCAAGGGTGGCAACAAAACTTAGCCAAGGTAAAGTCAATTTCATATCATTCTCTAATTATTTTTATCGCCCTTATAATAGCGCTATTTTATAGTTATTCCCAAGTCTGTTATTGATATGTCACTTGACCTACCCCCTTACTACGCCTTATAACTACAGAGCTACTTAAAACGAGAAAAATTATGTCAGCTAAACATCCTATTATTGCGATCACTGGTTCATCTGGTGCGGGTACTACCACCACGACAAGTGCTATTAAGCATATATTTCGTAGTCTTAATATTGAGGCCGCATTTATAGAGGGCGACAGTTTTCATCGCTATACTCGTCCTGAGATGGATAAAAAAGTTCGCGAAGCGCAGCAAGAAGGTAAACACATTAGTTACTTTGGTCGTGAAGCTAATGACTTTGCAGCCCTAGAAGGTTTGTTCAGCACCTATGGCGATACTGGAGCAGGTAAACTACGTCGTTATTTGCATACCTTTGACGAAGCCGTGCCATACAATCAACTACCAGGTACCTTTACTCCGTGGCAAGAACTGGAAAGCAGTACCGATATTTTATTCTACGAAGGACTGCATGGCGGTGTTGTCGATGAAGATCATGATGTAGCTAAGCATGTTGATTTACTAATTGGTATGGTGCCTATCATTAACCTTGAGTGGATCCAAAAGTTAATCCGCGACACCTCTGAACGTGGTCACTCTCGCGAAGCTGTTATGGGCTCAATTGTCCGCAGTATGGATGATTACATTAATCACATTACGCCACAGTTCTCACGTACTCACATAAACTTTCAGCGCGTGCCAACCGTTGACACCTCAAACCCATTTAGCGCAAAAGATATTCCGTCCCTTGATGAAAGCTTTGTGGTTATTCGTTTTCGTGGCATAGATGACGTCGATTTTCCGTATTACCTACGTATGATCGAAGGCAGCTTTATGTCGAGGATCAACACCTTAGTGGTCCCTGGCGGAAAAATGGGACTCGCTATGGAGTTAGTATTAACCCCACTTATCAAAGATATTATCCTTAAAAAGCGTGCGCTTGCCGAATTAGCCCCCGTTGATTTGCCTATTTAAGAAATACGCTTGCTGAAATACATAGCTTATGTAAACTGCTGACTTCATCATAAAAGGAGATGTCAGCATGACAGAGCCATTACGCATTCTCGTCGGTTCCAAAAATCCGGTAAAAATAAATGCTGCCCGCAGTATTTTCTCTCTCTATTACCCTGATATGACGATTGATTGTCAAGGAGTTGATGCACCTTCACAAGTACCTGATCAGCCAATAGGTGAAGATGAAACACGAATAGGCGCACAAAATCGTGTCTTGTATTGCCAACAGCATTACCAAGCTGATTTTTATGTTGCAATGGAAGGTGGTGCTGAGCAATTTAGCTACGGCCCTGCGACCTTTGCATTTGTAGTCGTTGCTGATAACCAACAACGTGCTATCGGTCGTAGTAGTAACCTTCCTTTACCCCCAAGCCTGTATAATGCGTTATTGCAAGGCAAAGAACTTGGCGATGTAATGGATAACGCATTTAATACTACCAATATCAAACAGCAAGGCGGTGCTATTGGTTTATTAACTAATCATCATGCCACCCGAGAAAGTACCTATACGCAAGCGCTGACACTCGCTATGGCGCCTTTTCTTCATCCCGCGCTTTACTCTAAGGAAGTTTAATGAAGTACACCCATGTTTTATTTGATGCCGACGAAACCTTATTTAGCTTTAATGCCTATGCAGGCTTAAAAAGAATGTTTGCAGTTTATGGCGTTGATTTTAATGACGCTGATTACAGTCATTATCAAGCAACAAATAAACCGTTGTGGCTTGAGTATCAAAACAATACTATTTCCGCTACTCACCTACAAGTCACTCGATTTAGTGAGTGGGCTAATAAGCTCAATGTTCCAGCTCAACAGCTTAATGATGATTTTTTAACTGCCATGGCTGAGATCTGCGAACCATTACCTGGTGCTATTGAACTGCTAAATAAACTAAAACCGCATGCTAAATTAGGCATTATCACTAATGGTTTTACCCAGCTACAAGCACGCCGCTTAGAGCATACCGGATTAAAAGAGATGTTTGATTGTTTAGTTATCTCTGAGCAAGTGGGAATTGCAAAACCAGCCGCAGAAATTTTTTATCACACTTTTGAACTGTTAGGTAATCCACCAAAAGAACAGATCTTAATGGTCGGTGATACCGCAAGCAGTGATATCTTAGGTGGCCAAAATGCCGGGATTGATACCTGCTGGCTACAGCATCCCAACACAGTTCTGCCAGAAGGCATTGAACCAACATACCAAGTGACTGAGCTGGTACAGTTACAACAGCTGTTAGGATTGTAAAAAGGTTTAATACCAATCGACTTAAATATTTAACCATTCTAGCGAGCTAAATAAAGCGCTAACTGCGTTATAATTTTTTAAGTAGAACAACTACATGTCAAAATTTACGCCTTGTTATCACTCCATTTATCTGTCGCTATAAATGGTCAGTAACTTAACACGATTGGTATAACATTAAAAAACTAAACCGCAATATTTAAACAAAAAAATGACGCTAGATAGCGTCATTTTTTATAACTGTTTTAAGCGTTTGCGATTAAGCTGTGGCTACTTCTAAACCTGGTGCTGGCATGTATACTGGGGTATCAAATGTTGCCCATTCCCATGCTGACTCAGTCGCCATAATTTTACGAAGTAACTTATTGTTCAGGTCATGGCCTGATTTATAAGCTGTAATTTTTCCTAAAATGTTGTGGCCTGTCATAAACATGTCACCAACACAGTCTAGAATCTTATGCTTAACAAACTCATCGCTATAACGCAGACCGTTAGGATTAAGTACTTTAAACTCATCCAATACCACGGCGTTATCCATGCTGCCACCTAAAGCTAGGTTATTAGCATGCATATATTCAATGTCTTTCATAAAGCCAAAAGTACGTGCGCGGCTGATTTCTTCCGTAAAGCTTTGTGCCGTAATATCTAAACCGATACGTTGGCGGCTTTCATTGATTGCCGGATGATCGAAAGCAATTTCAAAGTCGATATGAAAACCATCATATGGTTCAATCTCGGCCCATTTATCACCTTCTTCAATACGTACTTTTTCTTTAATACGAATAAAGCGCTTAGCCGCATTCTGCTCTGCAATGCCGCCTTTTTGTAACAAATAAATGAATGGTAATGCACTACCATCCATTATTGGTACTTCTGAGCTATCTAATTCAACGATCAAATTATCGATACCCATTGCCGCTACCGCAGCAATAAGGTGCTCAGTCGTAGATAAGCGAACGCCATCTTTATTAGTTAAACAGGTACATAATTGCGTATCGCCAACGGCTTCAGGTGTTGTTTCAAAATCAACAACCGGATCAAGGTCGACACGACGAAATACTATCCCAGTATTTGCGCTCGCAGGTCGGAGAGTAATAGTGACCTTCTCACCTTTGTGAAGTCCAATTCCTATGGCTTTGACTATCTCTGCAATGGTACGCTGTTTAATCATAGCTTCGCTCACTTATAGTTACAGTTAGACCGCCGATTATATCACATATACGACCAGCTGCCAAATTCGTTCGCTTTTTAAACAAAAACAATTACCTTTTTGCTTAATCTGCTTGTTTTCTTAAAAATGCAGGGATGTCGAAATAATCGCCACCTTCTGATTTATTAGACTTTTTACCGCTATCATTAGTTTTAGATAAACCACTATTGCTTTGCGTTGTCTTGCTCGATTCATGCTTTTCAATCGCTGGAGCAGCAGTCATTTCATCGCCACTACCTTGGCTTGCAAAGCTTGGTACATACATACTGCTAGTTTGGTTTGTTGAACTGCTAACATCAGAACCTGACGCTTTTTTAAAGCCGTTATCGACAATACCAAACTGTGGACGACGATCGCCGCCTAAACCTGTAGCGACTACAGTTACACGTAGTTCATCAGTCATTTCAGGGTCAATAACCGCACCAACCACCACAGTCGCATTTTCAGATGCTAATGCTTTAACGTGATTACCAACAATTTCAAACTCTTCAATTGCGATATCCATACCTGCAGTGATGTTAACTAGGATGCCTTTCGCGCCAGTTAAATCAACGTCTTCAAGCAGTGGGCTTGAGATTGCAGCTTCTGCAGCTTCTTGCGCACGATCAGGACCCGATGCAGACGCTGTGCCCATCATCGCAGTACCCATGGCTGACATTACTGTACGTACGTCGGCGAAATCCACGTTAATCAAACCAGAACGAGTAATTAGTTCCGCAATACCTTGCACGGCACCAAATAATACATCATTAGCTTTAGCGAATGCGTCTAATAGTGTAGTCCCTTTGCCTAAAACTTTAAGCAATTTATTGTTAGGAATTGTAATAAGTGAATCTACAATTTCTGACAATTCGTTAATACCTTGTTCAGCCGCTGCTGCGCGCTTTTTACCTTCAAAGTCAAACGGACGTGTCACTACAGCAACCGTTAAAATACCTAACTCTTTAGCAATTTTGGCAACCACAGGCGCAGCACCTGTGCCAGTACCACCGCCCATACCCGCTGCGATAAATACCATATCAGCACCTTCAAGGCTGGCACGAATAGTATCGGCGTCTTCTTCTGCTGATTTACGACCTACATCAGGGTTTGCACCCGCACCTAGCCCAGATGTGATCTGAGTACCTAGTTGCACCGTAATATCTGCTGATGAGTTACGTAATGCCTGAGCATCCGTATTAGCGGCAATAAAACGCACGCCTTCAATTTGTTGCTTAACCATGTGCTCAACAGCGTTACCGCCGCCGCCGCCCACGCCTATTACTTTTATAACAGCTTCTTCGCTGTGTTGTTCCATTATATCAAACATGTTTACTCTCCGACTTGAGTATTAAAACTCGCCTTGAAACCACTTCGTTATGCGGTTCCACCAATTATTATCGCCTTCAGGTTTCGATTTTTGTGCATTCATCGATTGCATTGTGCGGCCATATTGTAATAAGCCAACCGCCGTTGCATATGAAGGGTCATCTACATAATCTGTCAAACCAACTATCCCTATAGGTTTGCCTATTCTCACTGGCATCTGGAAAATGTCTTCAGCCACTTCCATCGCGCCAGCCATTTTAGCACTACCGCCAGTAATGACGAGTCCTGCTGCAATTTGGTCTGCTAATCCTGAACGATGAATTTCTTCCATCGCTAATTCAAATAATTCTCTAAAACGTGGCTCAACCACCTCAGATAAGGTATGACGCGACATTAACCGCGCTGGTCGCCCGCCTACACTAGGCACTTCAATAGTTTCTTCGCTGCTGGCCATTTGGCTACTTGCACAGGCATATTGTACCTTGAGTGATTCAGCATGGGATATCGGTGTACGAAATATTTTTGCAATATCGCCAGTAACTTGGTTACCCGCTACAGGAATAACTGCAGAGTGGCGCAACGCACCATTGATATAAATAGTGATATCCATCGTACCGCCACCGATATCAAGTACCGCAACACCAAGCTCTTTTTCGTCATCGGTTAATACCGAATAACACGACGCTAATGCGGTGAAAATCAGTTGGTCAACTTCAAGACCACAACGCTCAACACATTTTTCAATATTTTTCGCCATATCGTTTGAGCAAGTTATGATGTGAGCACGGGCTTCCATTCGTACACCACTCATACCACGCGGGTTTTTAATCCCTTCTTGCATATCGATACTATATTCTTGCGGCAGCGCATGCAGCATTTTACGTTCGGCTGAAATAGGCACAGAGCGCGCAATATGAATAACATTTTCAATGTCTTCATCAGTCACTTCAGTGTTATTAATTGCCACAACACCACTTTCGTTTTGGCACTGAATATGTTTACCTGAGATCCCCAAATACACGGAGCTAATACGGCAATCAGCCATAAGTTCAGCTTCATCGATTGCACGACGAATAGACTCCGACACCAAGTTAAGGTCGTTTACGCCGCCTTTATCCATACCATGGGACACTTGGCTGCCAACCCCAACAATGCTGAGTTTGTTATCTGCGGTGATTTCACCAACCGTGGCCACCACTTTTGAGGTGCCAACGTCTAATCCAATCACTAGGTTTCTTTCTGCTGACTTAGTCATGCCTTACTCTTATTTTGTAATTGCGCTTCTTCCAGGAGCTTCCAGCTCACTGCAAGGCCGGTATCATACCGTAAATCCACTACATCTACTTGTGCATCTGCACGTTTTTCCATCCGCGGGTAAACATCTATAAACCGCTGTACCCGTTTAGCTTTTTCTTTACGCCCTAATTTAAGGCGAATACCGTTATCGAGCCATAACTGCCATGAAAATCGCTCTGACAATGCAAGACTGGTTAACTTAAAACTATTGACCTTAAGCATTTCATCAAGCTGCTTGAAAGCTCCCCAAGCTTCAAACTCACTGCCCTCAGGGCCATAAAGTTGTGGCAGCTCGTCACTGAGCTTCGCACTGCTAGCTTGAAACACTTCACCGCTTTGGTTAAGTAATAAATCACTGTTCCACACTGCGACGGCCTGATGCTCTACCACATACACTTGTAATGTATCTGGCCACTGCTTGCGTACCGATGCAGTAGCAACCCATGGCAGCTCTTGAACCAAATGTTGAACATGTTTAACATCTAAATCAAAAAAACTCGATAAGTCAGCTTTTTTAATCGCGCCAATAATCGCTTTTTCGTCCGTATATTGAGGTTTCCCCAACACCGCTAAATGCTTTATCTGCGCATCTTTATTTTCCACCAACCACTGTCTAACGCCGCTGGTTATTTGTACTAAGCTAAAAACTACAATAAGGAAAAAGCTCACACCAAAGATTAACGACCAATTGAGTTGCTGTTTTAATTGTTGCGCTTTTTCCAAAAAGGGATGCATATTAAAGCGTTTGCTCCAAAATGCGAACAACTAATTGCTCAAAGCTTGCACCATTTGCTTTAGCAGCCATTGGCACTAACGATTTTTCAGTCATTCCTGGTACTGTGTTTACTTCTAACAAATAAAAGTTACCGTCTGCATCTTGCATTGCATCAACACGACCCCAACCACTGGCACCCACCAGCTCAAATGCCGCTAAAGCCATTGCTTGTAAATGCGTGGTATCGCCAGCTGATAAGTCTGCTGGGCAATGATATTGCGTGGTATTTGACTGATACTTTGCTTGGTAATCATAAAAACCATTCGGGGTGGTCATTTCAATTACTGGCTGTACCTCATCGCCTAGTACAGTGATTGTAAATTCGCGCCCTGTTATCCACTGCTCAACCAGCACTTGGCTGTCAAACTTAAACGCTTCGGCTAAAGCAGCTTCAAGCTCTTGCGCATTATTTGCTTGCGCCATACCAATGCTAGAACCTTCGTGCGACGGTTTTACCATCACTTTTTTCAGTTCATTCATTATCGCTGTAGCATCAAAACCACGTTTGCTATCCACCACCGCATAAGGCGCAGTGCTCAAGCCCGCAGATTTAAATAAATGCTTACAACGTATTTTATCCATCGCCAATGCTGAGCCTAATACGTTACTGCCAGTGTATGGCAACCCCATAAACTCAAGTGCACCTTGAATAGTACCGTCTTCACCACCGCGACCATGCAGGCCGATAAATACTCGTTCAATGCCGAGTTCTTTTAATTGCCATAACGGTTGCTCTTTTGGATCAAAGCCAATGGCATCAACGCCCGCATTTTGTAATGCGTTCAATACCGCTTGGCCTGATTTTAGTGATACTTCGCGCTCAGCTGAGTGTCCACCAAACAACACTGCCACTTTGCCAAACTGTGTGTTTAATTGCGTCATACCTTTACCTGCTTAAGTTGCTCAATCGACAGCGATGTCGCCGCGAGTGTTTTTACTAATTGACCAATATTACCAGCACCTTGGGTTATAACTAAATCATTATCTTGTAACGTATCAGCTAATACTCCAGCTAGTTCAGAGCTACTTGCAACATGCAGTGGTTCTTTACCGCGTTGACGTAAGCTGCGACATAAACTTTTACTGTCTGCGCCAATAATTGGCTCTTCACCAGCGCCGTATACATCAAGCAATAATAACTGATCAACATCGGCTAACACTTTTACAAAGTCTTCATATAAATCACGAGTACGAGTAAAGCGATGTGGTTGATAAATCATTACTAAGCGTTTATCAGGCCAGCCTTGGCGAATTGCCGCTATAGTCGCTGCAACTTCTGAAGGGTGATGACCATAATCATCCACCAGCATTACTTTGCCACGTTCGTTTTCAAAATCGCCATAATGCTGAAAACGACGTCCGATACCTTCAAACTGTTGCAATGCTTCTAAAATCGCGTGATCAGCTATTTGTTGATCTTTTGCAACAGCAATCGCTGCAGTGGCGTTCAATGCATTATGTTTACCTGGCATATTTAAATGCACAGTTAATTCATCACCTTGCTTAGTGCGCACTTTAAACTGACTGGTATTTGCCGTTTGGCTAAAATCAGTCATGCGGTAATCGGCGTCGCTCGATTCACCATAAGTGATCACAGGACGGCCAAATCGCGGAATAAGCTCAGCTGCCACTTCTGAATCGATACACACCACAGCAAGGCCATAAAAAGGCAGGTTATGAATGAAATCCACATAAGTGTCTTTCATTTTTTCTAAGCTACCGCCGTAGGTATCCATGTGATCTTCTTCAATATTAGTGATCACCGATACCATAGGTTGCAAATGCAAGAATGACGCATCACTCTCATCAGCTTCAGCAATTAAAAAATCACTTTTACCGACTTTTGCGTTACTACCCGCACTATTAAGTAAGCCACCAATAATAAAGGTTGGATCCAGCCCAGCTTGAGCATAAATACTCGCGATCAAACTAGTGGTGGTGGTTTTACCATGAGTGCCAGCGATAGCAATACCGTGGCGAAAGCGCATTAGCTCGGCCAACATCTCGGCACGGCGCACAACCGGAATACGTGCCGCCTTAGCTGCAATAATCTCAGGGTTAGTTTCATCAATTGCACTTGAAACCACCACTACATTGGCATCTTTAACATTACTTTGATGATGGCCAATAAACACTTCAGCGCCAGCTTGGATCAAACGTTCGGTCATTGCACTATGGGCAATATCAGAGCCTGTAATACGATATCCTTCAAATGCGAGTACTTCGGCAATACCGCCCATTCCTGCGCCACCAATACCAATAAAGTGGATAGTGCTAATTCGGCGCATTGCCGGGCGAGTGCTCTTGTGTGTTGACATTTGTTTCACTTAATTATCTCTTTTTTCTGTTACTTGCAGCGCTGACAAGGGGACACCTGCGGCATCCATACAATGCCATGCGACATTGGCAGTAGCTTCTAGTGTCGCCAATTGCTTAGCATTGCCTGCAAGTTCACTGATTAATGCTGGTTTGGCTAAATACGGGCGTAATAGTTCAACAATACTGTGTTGATTGAACTGCCCCTGTGGCATTAATAATGCCGCATTGCCATCAACTAAAAATTTTGCATTCGCAGTTTGATGATCGTCAACCGCATGCGGAAACGGCACAAACACGGCCATTTTTCCTGCAGCAGCAATCTCACTGACGGTTAACGCCCCCGCGCGGCAAATTACAATATCTGCCCAGCTATAAGCCGTATCCATATCATCAATAAACTCAGCCACCTTAGCTTGTTCAGCACTAAAACCTTGCTGCTGATATGCCTGTGTTACTGAGCCTAAATGACCTTTACCGGTTTGATGCCATGTATTGATCTGAAACTCTTCACTGAGCTGTTTAAATGCTGCTGGCAAAGTTTGGTTTAGCACCTGTGCACCTAACGAGCCACCAACGACCAACACGTTAACCGGACTTGATACTTCCCGCATTGCCACATTTGCTACGCTGGCTCGTACCGGATTACCAACCACGTCACTGTATCCAGAGGCAAATGCTTGCGGAAATGCAGCCAACACTTTATTGGCAAACTTGGCTAAGTACTTATTACTCATACCGGCAACTGCATTTTGCTCATGGATCACCAGTGGTATACCTAAGCTTTTTGCGGCAATGCCAGTCGGCCCAGTAACATAGCCGCCCATTGCTAACACAACATCAGGTTGTTGTTTTTTCAATACTTTGCGTGCTTGTAATATGGCAATAATCACCATAAAAGGGGCTTTTACTAAACGTGCAAGGCCATTGCCACGTACACCTTTAACATTAATAAAATCAATCTCAATATTATGCTTTGGTACAACCTGCGCTTCCATTCGATCAGCAGTGCCAATCCAACTCACTTGCCAACCTTGTTGCCTTAAGTGATCAGCCACAGCTATGCCGGGAAAAATATGCCCGCCAGTACCGCCAGCAACAACGACTAATTTTTTATTCATCGCTTGCCTCCACCGGATGTTGCTTGTTTAGTGGCCATTTTGGTTTCAAAATCCACGCGTAATAAAATACCTGCCGCAATAGTCATGATAAGTAAACTTGAGCCACCATAAGATACAAACGGCAAGGTTAAACCTTTGGTTGGCAAAATACCGGCACTCGCCCCCACATTAACCATGGTTTGAAATGCAAACCAAATACCTATTGCGAATGCAAAGTAACCTTCATATTCTTTGCCACATTTAAGTGCTTGCTGACCAATTAACAGTGCTCTAAACACCAAAGTACCAAACACCATTAAAATACTGACGATACCGATAAAACCTAACTCTTCGCCAATCACCGCAAAAATAAAGTCATTATGGGCTTCAGGTAAATATTGCAATTTTTGCACACTATTACCTAAACCTTGGCCAAACCAACCACCTTGGCTATATGCCATCAGCGATTGTACTAACTGGTAGCCTTTACCAAATGGGTCATCCCATGGTTCTAGAAAACCGACCACCCGCGCCATCCGGTATGGCTCAACAATAATGAGCAATACGACTAAGCCTACGCCTGTTAATATCAAGGCAAAAAACTGCCATAACTTAGCCCCAGCTAAGAACAATAAGCCTACGGTAGTTACAAACATCACCACCACAGTGCCTAAATCGGGCTGTAATAAAATCAACAATGCGTAAACTGCAAACACCGCGATTGGCTTAGCAAAGCCTTTGATGTTTTCTTGAACTTCCTCGCGTTTACGCACTAAGTAACCGGCGATATAACTGAAAAAGAATAATTTAGCCGCTTCAGCGACCTGAAAGCCCACCGGACCTACTGGGATCCAACGTTTTGCGCCATTCACTTCACGTCCAACGATTAACACCACTATCAGTAGCGCCATGCCAAACAGTAATAAGTAAGGATTCGAGCGTTTCCACCAAGTCATTGGTACACAACAGGTGATCCAAAACAGCACAAAGCCCATCGCCAAAAACATGCTGTGGCGAATAATAATATGATAGGGATTGTTAAATAAGCGATCAGCGGTCGGCATCGACGCACTCGTCACCATCACAAACCCCAAGCCAATTAGCATGATCACACAATATAACAGTGGCACATCGTATAACTGCGCCGAAGGCTTAGGAGTAAGGGTGTCACGAATATTAGCTAAAGCAATCATACTGCCTCCGCTAATACGCATTGACTAAAGTGCTCACCACGTTGCATATAATTGTTATACATATCTATACTGGCACATGCAGGTGCAAGCAACACAATATCGCCCGCAGTGGCAAGTTGCTTGGCAAGCATCACCGCTTGCTGCATATTTTCTGTTAAGTGGCCTTTGTCAGTCAACGCAACCAGTGCTTTGGCATCTTTACCAAAACAAATAAGCGCTTTAACTTGCTGTTGTAAATACGGCTTTAAGCTATCGAGATCGGCGCCTTTGGCATCGCCTCCGGCAATCACCACTAGTTGCTTGGCCTGATCGGCTAAACTTTCTATCGCCGCAATGGTGGCCCCGACATTCGTAGCTTTAGAGTCATTAAAATATTTAACCCCCGCTTGCTCGGCAACAAACTGACAACGATGCGCCAAGCCAGTAAATTGGCTAAAAGCTTGTGCAAACTGACTAGCACTGATATCAAATGGGCTCAATAATGCCATAACCGCTAACGCATTTAGCTGATTATGACGACCAACTACGGCTAAGCTACTAACAGGCAATAGAGCTTTGCCTTGATAACTAAAGTAACTGTCACCTTGATACGTCATTAAACAATAATCCGCATTTTCTAAGCCAAAGCTTAATTGCGGCATTGTTTTTGTATACGTTGCTGGGTCAGTCTTATTTACTACAGCCAGCGCGGCATTAGCATAAATCGTTTGTTTTGAATCAATATAGGCTTGGTAGCTCGGGTAACGGTCTAAATGATCTTCCGACACATTAAGTACCGTAGCGCTAACCGGTTTTAAGCTGTGCATCGTATCGAGCTGAAAACTCGATAGCTCTAATACGTAAACATCAAAATCATCAGCTAATAAATCCAGTGCGGCAGTACCAATATTTCCGCCAAGTCCGACTTTATAGCCAGCCGTTTTCAATACTTCATAAGCCAACGTAACGACAGTCGATTTACCGTTAGAGCCTGTTACAGCCACCACCGGCTTGTCTGTTAAACGAGCAAATAACTCAATATCACCAATCACTTCAACACCCGCTTGCATTGCTTGTGCAACTGCTGGAAGTGTTAAACTTAAACCGGGGCTGATGATGATCATATCAGCGCTTTCAAGCTGTGCAGTTGCCAAATTACCAAACTGCGTCGTTAAATTTGGCGCATGTTGTTGTAACCAATCACAACCGGGCGGTGATTGGCGACTATCAACTACATTAGGCGTTAAACCTTGAGATAATAAAAAACGCACAATGCCCAGACCGGTTACACCGAGTCCGAGCACTGTAATATGTTTGTTTTTCATCTCGTTTAAATACGTCATTTACCTGATCTTTAATGTTACTAGGCCAGCTAACACTAGCACGATAGAAATTATCCAAAAACGCACGATAACTCGTGGCTCAGGCCAGCCTTTTAATTCGTAATGATGATGGATTGGTGCCATTCTAAAAATCCGTTGGCCACGTAATTTATAAGAGCCAACTTGCAAGATAACCGACAGTGCTTCCATCACAAATACACCGCCCATAATGATTAAAATTAACTCTTGGCGAACTAATACAGCAATAATACCCAATGCTCCACCAAGCGCTAATGAACCAACATCACCCATAAATACTTGTGCTGGGTAAGTGTTAAACCATAAAAAGCCTAATCCGGCACCAACAATGGCGGTACATACCACAACCAACTCACTGGCCAATGGTAAATGTGGAATATGCAAGTAAGCTGAGAAATTCACGTTACCTGTTAAGTAAGCGATAATAGCCAGTGCTGCTGCCACTAAAATAGTCGGTACAATGGCCAGACCATCCAAGCCATCGGTCAGATTCACAGCATTTGACGTACCCACCACTACAAAGTAAGTCATAACTATGTAAAACAAACCTAGCTGCGGTAATACATCTTTAAAAAACGGCACTACTAATGATGTTTCGTTGGCATGATTAGCAGTAAAAAATAATGCGCAGGCAACCACTAAGGCAATCACTGACTGCCAAAAATACTTCCATTTAGCAATTAACCCTTTTGGATCTTTGCGGATCACTTTACGGTAATCATCAACAAAGCCAACAATTCCCAATGAGCCGATCACAAACAAGGTAGCCCATACATATTTATTCGCTAAATCAGCCCACAGTAAAGTACTGGTAAAAATAGACGCTAAAATTAACAAGCCTCCCATGGTTGGGGTGCCCTTTTTCGATAAATGCGACTCCGGGCCATCGTTACGAACTACTTGACCAATTTGCATTCTTTGCAAAGCACGGATCAACTTAGGCCCAAAATACAATGAAATTAATAATGCCGTTAAAATACCAAATACAGCGCGAACGGTTAAATACGAGAACACATTAAATGCACTGTAATATTGTGTTAAATACTCAGCCAGCCAAACTAACATTGAGATACTCCATTGCGGCCAGTTTGCTGGCTGTTAACTAAATCTTGTACTAATAATTCCATGCGAGAACTGCGTGATCCCTTCACGACTATGGTGGTTTTTTGTGCTGAGTCAGTTAACTGTGCTTGTAATTGTTGTAACAGTTCCTCGCGGCTTGAAAAATGCCGCTGTGGTTTAGCAAATTCATCACTGGCGTATTGACTCAATACACCTAAGCTATACAACTCATCAATACCTTGTTGTTTGGCATAGGCGCCAACTTGTTGGTGATAAAGCGCAGCTTCTTCACCAAGTTCTCCCATATCACCTAACGCTAAAATACGCTGACCTTGGAGGTCGCGTAATAAATCAATTGCAGCCTTAACCGATTGCACATTGGCATTATAAGTGTCATCAATCACGGTTAGTGTTTCATTGACTTGAATAATGTTTACTCGGCCTTTTACTTCAGCCATGCTTGCGAGTGCCGTTGCCACCGCCTCAAGACTAACGCCAAATTCACAGGTTAATGCAGCTG
This sequence comes from Pseudoalteromonas sp. SG44-17, assembly GCF_014164235.1. Taxonomy (NCBI): domain Bacteria; kingdom Pseudomonadati; phylum Pseudomonadota; class Gammaproteobacteria; order Alteromonadales; family Pseudoalteromonadaceae; genus Pseudoalteromonas; species Pseudoalteromonas sp. SG44-17. Next base: position 34,811 of record NZ_JACJEV010000025.1, read on the forward strand.
CTATAAGGGCGTTTGTAACATTGTGACGACCTGGCAATGCAAGCTTAACGGGTACTCGCTGCTGCTTGGTACAAATATAAAAAGACGCCTGAGCTTGCTCATCGAGGCTGACTTCTTCTGCCCAAATATCTAGTTTATCAGTGCTTGAAAAACGTTTTACACTGCGCCCTTGTAACTTAGTAAGCCAACCATCACTGAATTCGCTGTCACAGTTAACTAGCGCAATGCCATGCTCTTTCAAACCATCGTAAATTTCACTTTTAGCCGTTGCCACACCCGCAAGAGAGCCAAAACCCTCAATATGCGCAGCTGCCACATTACAAACAACGGCAACATCTGGCTTAGTCATCGCCGTGGTGTAGGCAATTTCACCAATATGGTTAGCGCCAAGCTCGATAACCGCATATTTGTGCTGCGGTTCTAGGCGTAACAAGGTTAATGGCACGCCAATATCATTATTAAAATTACCTTTGGTCGACAGTACTTCACCGTGAGGAGCTAAAATAGCTGCGCACATTTCTTTTACTGTGGTTTTACCGACACTACCTGTAATTGCGATAGTTTTTGGTGCCACACTGGCCATTACCGCAGCACCAATTTCGCCTAGCGCAATACGCGTATCAGTAACTAAAAACTGTGGAATATCAACGGCAACTTTTTGACTAACAATAGCGGCTATTGCGCCTTTGTCTTTCGCTTGTTGTAAAAACTGATGGCCATCAAAATTAGGGCCTTGTAGGGCTAAAAATACTTCTCCTTCGCATACGGTGCGAGTATCGGTATTAATATTTTTTACTGTTTGATTATCACCTTGATAATCAGTTGCTAGCACATTTGCTAGCCAATCAAAATCCATTGGGATCATAACTGCGATCCTCTTATTTGTTGTTCTTGTGGGTCTAGCTTTTGCTTTTGTTGTAAGTGCTGCTGGACAAATTTACGATCGCAAAAATCTATCCGTTGCGTACCAATTATTTGATAATCTTCATGGCCTTTGCCTGCAATAAGCACTACGTCATTGGCATTTGCGTTATCTATTGCAAAGGCAATAGCATGAGCACGGTCAGCTTCTAAGTGCGCACGGTCAGGCTGGCTTAAACCAGCAGCAACATCTTTAATGATCTGCCATGGCTCTTCGCTACGCGGGTTATCACTGGTAATAATTACTTTATCAGCATTTTGCTCAGCCGCTTGGGCCATCATTGGTCGCTTGCCTTTATCACGGTCTCCGCCGCAACCAAATACACAACTTACGCCACCGGGCACATGTTGTTGCAATGCTTGCAATGCTAAAGCTAACGCATCTGGCGTGTGAGCATAATCAACAATACAGGTTGGTTGGTTTGGCGCGCTAAATGCTTGCATGCGTCCAGCAACTGGTTGCAAGCTTGCACAACCCGCTGCCAGTTGATCTAATGGGTAACCTAAACCAAGTAAAGTTGCGATTGCAGCCGCTAAATTATATAAATTAAATTCGCCAAACAGCGGACAGGTAATAGCAATATCACCCCAACTTGTAGTCAACTGTGCCGATATACCGGTTTTATGGTAAGAAACATCAGTAAAGTACACAAACTTAGCACCTTTTGGCTGCAAGTTTTTATGGCCATAACACACTAAGTTATTAAAATCGTATTGTTCTAACCATTGCTCTACTTGGTTATCATCTTGATTTAGTACCACCAGCTGCGCGTCAAAATCTCGCATTAGCATTAACTTTGCATCGGCATAACTGGCCATATCACCGTGGTAATCTAAATGATCGCGCGATAAATTGGTAAACACAGCAGCTTTAAAGTGCGTTTTCGCAACACGCTGCTGTACCAAACCATGTGATGACACTTCCATCGCCACCAGTTTGTTATTGTCAGTGGCAAGTTGCGCTAATATTCTTTGTAAATCAACACAAGACGGTGTGGTATTGATTAACTCAGTTAAACTTTCTGGTTGCCCATACCCAAGCGTACCGATAATCGCTGATTGGGTGTCGCAAAACTTAGCTAAATGAGCAATCATCGCAGTGGTAGTTGATTTACCATTGGTGCCAGTAACACCTACCACATCTAATTGTTTACTTGGTTGCTGATAAAAATGACTCGCTAATGCGGGCAATTTCTTATTCAAATCGGAAATTAAATAAAGCGGCTCAAAATCACATTCAAACTCACATAAACGATCAGCAATTACTGCGACAGCACCATTTGCAATCGCTTTATCTATAAATTGTCCGCCATCTAATTGATGACCTTTAATTGCTACAAAGACATCCCCAGGGGTTACATCTCGACTATCTAAACGTAAGTGCCTTACTAATAAGCTTGTTGCTGCTACTTCTATTTGTTGTAAAATTATTTTTAAATCACGCATCATCATCTATGCCCTTCACGTAGGCAACCGAGCCTTTGTCTGGTGCCACGTTTAAAATTCTTAACGCATTGGAGATTATTTCTGCAAACACTGGTCCTGCAGTTGCACCGCCATAATAAACATCTCCACCGGGCTCATTGATCATTACAACAACAGCTAAACGTGGATTACTCGCAGGTGCTATACCAGTAAAGTAACCTACATACTCATCACCATAACCACCTGCGGCAGCTTTTTTAGAGGTACCCGTTTTACCCGCAGCACGATAACCATCAACTTTTACCCGGCTCGCTGTACCACCTTCTTCAAAAACGCTTTCCATCATATGCACAACCGCTTCAACATCTTTTTGTTGAAAAACACGCTCGCCTTCAGGGATTGAATCTTGCTTGAGGATGGTCAATGGTCTATTGATCCCGCCGGCACCTAACATGGCATAAAAACGCGCCATTTGTGCGGTGCTTACAGCAACGTTATAACCAAAAGAAAGTGCTGCAATTTCATGGTCAGACCAACGTCGATTCGGATAAAACAAGCCACTACTTTCACCAACCATGCCGGTGCCTGTATCTGAACCAAAGCCAACCTTTTGGAACAAGCCAACAAAGTAATCCTTCGGTACATCTTGCGTTATTTTTGTCACCCCCATGTTACTGGAGTACTTTAAAATCTCACGTAAGGTCATTTCACCATGGTTACGCGAGTCTGTAACTAACGTACCACCAATGCGCATCCAGCCTGGGTAAGTATCAATTTTATCATCCGGTTGGATTGAGCCGTAGTCTAACCCAGCTAATATGGCTAGAGGCTTAACGGTTGAACCTGGTTCGAACAAATCCGTGATCGCTCGATTTCGGCGTTTATGCGGGGCTGCATCATTTAAATTATTTGGATTAAAAGACGGGCTGTTAACCATCGCTAACACTTCACCAGTTTTCACATCGACCACCATCGCAGAGCCAGACGTTGCTTTGTAGGTTAGAACTGCTGATTTTACTGCTTTATAAGCAATCGCTTGAATGCGTTGATCAATACTTAAATGAATACTTTCAGGCTCGATCCGTTCACGTTCATCAAGCACTTCAACTTCACGACCCTGTGCATCTTTGCGAATTGTGCGACGACCTTCAACGCCAGTTAATGCGTTTTCGTAAAGCTTCTCTATGCCTTCGATACCTTTGCCATCAATATTAGTAAAACCAAGCACATGTGCGGTAACTTCTCCGGCAGGATAATAGCGTTTTGATTCATCTAATAGATGAATACCAGGCAGACGTAAGTCGCCAATATAATTGGCAACGGCAGGGGTTACTTGGCGTTTTAAATAAACAAAGCGGCGACTGGCATCATCCCGCAAGCGACCATTGATTGTTTTCGGTTCAATACGCAGTACGTCGGCAAGTTCACGCCAACGCAAATCATTTTTGTAGTACAACGCAATACGCTGTTCAAGTAGCGCGGTATTTTCTGCAAGAGCATTCTCATCTTCGCCATTTTTACGCGCTTGCTTGAGCACTTTAGCACGCAATGATTTATGCAATGCTTTAGGATCCGCATACACGCTTACCACAGGCACACTAACTGCAAGTTCTTTACCATGACGGTCAAAAATCATCCCGCGTTGCACATGCAACTTTTCCACGCGCACAGTACGTTTATTACTTTCTGAACGGGCTTTATCAGGCTCGATAACTTGTAAATAAGCAGCACGAGAAACTAAAGTAACAAAAACCAGCAGCACCACAGAGCACACCAGCATAAAACGCCATGTGATCAAACTATTAACTGGTTTTTTCCCTCTACTTCTCATGGTAGTACTATCACCTGTTCGTCTTGGCTTGTGGACCGTTTCATCTGAAGTTGCTCGATAGCAATTTCTTCAATGCGTGCATGTTGCGAATAAAACTCTTCTTCAACTAATAGGTAACGCCATTCTAAATCGAGTTCATCTCGCTGTTGTAACAACTGATCTTGCTCAATCAGCTCTTGGCGAGCAAAGTGAGTGACCTGCACCACACTCAAACTTGATGCGAATATCACAACCAACAAGGCCGAGGTTAGCTTATTAGCTCCTAGGCCTTTGATTATTTCTAAAAATAAATTGGGTTGTCGATGATTCGCTTTAGGCTTCATCCCAACCTCTGTGCCACCCTAAGTACTGAACTGCGTGAACGTGGGTTACGGTCAACTTCAGCTTGGCTTGGCTTAATAGCTTTACCCACTGCCTTTAACGTCAGATTTTTATTTATTTGTGCATCAGTTAAAGGCAGACCTCTGGGTAATGCCACTCCCTTACTCTGTTTTTTAATAAACTGTTTAACAATACGATCTTCTAGTGAATGAAACGAAATCACCACTAACCGACCACCGGGCTTTAGTACACCCAGCGCAGCTTGTAATGCCGTTTGAATCTCTTCCAATTCACTGTTGATATAAATACGAATAGCTTGGAAAGTACGCGTCGCAGGATGTTTGAATTTGTCTTTTACTGGCACTGCTTCGTCAACTAAATCAGCTAGTTGCTTAGTTGTTGTAATCGGCGTATGTGCTCGCACTTCAAGCACTTTATGTGCAATACGACGACCAAATTTTTCTTCGCCATAAGTTTTGATCACATGAACAATCTCCTCCAGCTCGGCTTCAGCTAACCACTGCGCAGCACTGCGGCCGCTGGTAGGATCCATGCGCATATCAAGCGGGCCATCTTTCATAAAGCTAAAACCACGCTCGGCATCATCTAGTTGTGGTGATGACACACCGATATCTAATAAAATGCCATCTACTTTTCCTAATAGATCGTTTTGCTCTGCCACTTCGTATAGATTAGAAAAGCGAGTATGGGCAATGGCAAAACGACTATCATCGGCAAACTTTTCGGCAGACTTGATCGCTTGTGGATCTTGGTCAATAGCTTGTAATCGACCATGTTCACCAAGGCGCGCCAAGATTTGTCCAGAATGTCCGCCTCGGCCAAATGTACCATCCATATAAATACCGTCTGGCTTAATTGCTAGACCTTCGATGGTTTCGTCCATTAGTACGGAAATATGTTCAAATTGCGCTGTCATTAGCTATTGTTTGCCTTTTTATTGTGTGATCAGAGCGAAAAATTATCTAAGTCTGGGGTCGATTCAAACTCACCGAGTCGTTCAATTTCGGTGTCTTGGCGCATTTGTTCATGCCAACGCTCTTCATCCCAGATCTCAAATTTATTCATCAAACCGACCAACATGATTTTTTTGCCTAAATCAGCATGAGACCGTAACGACGGTGCCAGCAATATTCGACCATTTTTATCTAATTGGTATTCTGTTGCATTACCTAACAACATCCTTTGCATGCGTCGAGCGCGTGGATTCATATTGGAAATTTTAGCTAAGCGATCTTCTATATCCTGCCATTGCGCCAATGGATATAACCACAAGCAAGGCTCGTTCAGTGCGACAGTACAGATCACCGTCCCCTGATCTTCAGACAACAACGAGTCTCGGTACTTAGTAGGTACCGCAAATCGTCCTTTATCATCCAAACTCAGTGAACTCGCACCACGGAACATAAAAAGCCTACTCTAAAAGTTTGTAATTAATCTGTTTTGATTAATTTGATCCAATTTGATCCACTAAATACCACTTTTTACCACAGTGCTCCAGTTTAGGGCTTGACAAGCTATTTTGTCAAGTCAGCAAAAACCTATAATAGCGTGTTAAAGCCAGAAAAAATAAGGCCTAGCGCAAAGCTACTGAATTACGTGGGAAAAAGTGGATAACTACAAAAAAAATATTTTATTCTGAGATAAAACAAAATAAACAGACTTAAATGATTAATGAATAATCAATGAACAGTTACAAAATATTAGTAGCGAATTACTGCTTAATAGATCTTGTAAAATTTACGCGATCTTTTTGCAATAGTTACTTAAAACGCTGTTATTTCAAACAAACCAATTCGAAAAATAAAAAGTAAAACATTGATTTGTAAGTAATTAAATAAGATTGTAGAAGTGGTACGAAGGCTGCAACAAGTATTACACAATTTAGTTTTAATATTTAAGGAACGATTACTATGACTACTTCAACATCGAGTTCTAATTCAGCTGCAAAAACCAGTAAAAAAGTTGATGACATCGCTGCTCACACTGAATCGCCATTAACAGATAAAGCAACCTCAGCGGCTCATCTTGCTGTTGATTCGCTGTCTTCTAAGGCTGCAACAGCAGAGCAAAATATTCGCCATGGTGCTTCAAGCTCAGCTGAAACTCTGACTGAAAAGCAAAAAATTGCGCGTGAAAAACTGTCTGAATACAGTGGTAAAACTCGTCAATTAGCCGCTGAAAATCCGCTTGCTACAGCTGGTATTGCGTTTGCAGCCGGTATGCTAGTAACTGCACTATTTCGCCGTAGCAAGTAAGCGATTATGCAACCACATACCGATCCTAAAGATAAACAGCATCAAGCCGCTGATCCTGCACCGCAAAGTGCTGATCAGTGGCAAGATCATCTTGCTAAATTGTCTCAATACGGTGAACAGCTTTATCAGGACTATCGCCAACAGGCAGGTATTTGTAAAGAATTAGCGAGTGCCGAGTGGCGACTATCAACCCGCTCTTTGGCATTGACTATTATTTTACTGGTAAGTTTTGCCGGTGGCTTAGTATTGTTGTGGGCCGGTTTGCTGATCACACTTGGCTTTGCGATTTTTGCCTTTAGTCAATCAATATGGCTCAGTGCTGTGTGTCTAATTGGCTTACAATTGCTTTGTTTGATGTGGCTGTGGAAAAATATTGGTTATATCAGCAGTAAAATTGGCTTTGATAAAACTGCGCACAGCATTAAACAATTACTCAATATAAATAGGGGTGAATAATGCTAATTGATTATTTTATTAAGAAACCAAATCATAAAGTTCGTCACTTAAGTCAAAAAATGAATAGCATCAATGCGTTAAAACAGCAACATCATCAAGCTTTCAATTACCGACTTAAACGCTTTGCAGTATCGAATGTCGGTATTGCCAGTGCCTTTACGGCAGGTGCAGGCTTTCAAGCGCTAAATAGTCATAACCAAAATTCATCCAAAAAAATAAAGCTAAGTCAATTTAGCTGGTTATTACGTTTACTATAATAATGAGGTTTACGTAGCGCAATCATACTCTTTTGCGTAGTTGCTCTATTATTTATTAGAGAAAGTATAAATAACCTTTTATTATATATGGTTATTTTCAACTTAATTGGCTACAATTTTATGCCAAAGCCCAGTATGAAGAGTATTGTTATTTTTTCCTCATCGTTACAACACCGACTTTATCGTTTATTTATCTTACTGAGCTTACCAGGTATTTTGGTGATCTTATTTAGCCTTTGGCATGCTAAAGAAACGGCGCGCCAAGAGAGTCGGCTGCAGGCTTTAACGGTTGCCGAACAGCTTGTTGAGCAGCAAATTGAGCTACTCAAAAAAATTAAAACATTTACCACTCAACTTGGTGATTTAAAAGATTTTGCCGCGCCATTACAAACCGACTGCCCTTATTACTTAGCTAAAATACAAAAACTTCAACCTGAAATTGCAAATATTGGTATCGTCAATATACAAGGCGATGCGGTGTGTTTATTACAAGGACGCAAAGAAAATATTAATATTGCCGATCGTGAATACTTTAAAAATGCTGTGGCAACTAAAAGCTTTGCCATTGGCTATTTTCAAAAAGATCGCAGTATCAATTCCCTCAGTTTCAATTTTGCTTATCCACTTATTGATCAGCAGCAACAAGTATATGGGGCGGTAGTAACGGTTGTCACATTAGATTGGTGGAGCCAGATACTTGCCAACTCTCACTTACCCGAAGATGCCATTGCTGTTATAACCGACAACAACGGTCGCATTATTGCAAATTACCCTAACGATCCATCGCTGTTTGGCGAAAATATTAACGCCTATGGATTTAGCTCTGAACTACCTATGCTCAATAGCACAATTGAATTGCAAGGTATTAATCACATTTTACACAGTAAAACCATGTATACCGATGAAACTAAAAATAGCCTAAACGTCTATGTTGTCATGCCATTTAATAACGCAATTCAAGCTGCCAACCAACTATTTTTTATCACATTAGCTGCATTTACATTGATGATTATTGGCCTCTCTATATATGCTCATAGCCAATTAAAGCGCAACGTATTAACGCCCATAGCACAACTCACTCTGACGATTAAAGAGCTTGCGCAAGGGTTATTACCAAAACAGTTTTCTTTAAATAGCCCAGAGCTGAATACTCTCTATCAACATTTTAAAGAGATGGCGCAAACACGTCTGACGGCAGAAGCGAGTGTCAAACGCCAACATGACGAATTAAGTAGTTTATTAAACGCTTTGCCTGATACCTATATTCGGATCAATGTTCACGGTGATGTACTGAACTTAGGTGGGCAAATTTCACAGTTAAATTTACCGGTGTGTACGCGTTCAAAGTTACATCTTCGCGAGCTACTTGGTGAAGAAAAAAGTAAACAGTTACTTAGGAACTTACCCTGTAAAAATAAAACTAGCCAATTTGAGTTAATAATCAATAACAGCGAAGTCGAGCAAGTATTTGAAGCGCGGATCAGTGCCAAGCATAATAGCAACGAGTACACTATTGTGTTGCAAGATATCAGCCAGCGAAAGAACGCTGAAAAAGCCTCTCATCTGGCCTCATTGGTCTACTCAAATAGCAGTGAAGGAATGGCTATTACCGATCCAAACGGCGTTATCTTAGATGTTAACCCAGCTTTTTGTGAAGTAACTCAATACAGTAAAAAAGAAATACTGGGCAATACCACCGCTATCTTAGCTTCAGGCAAACACAGCAAAGCGTTTTATCATGAAATGTGGCTACAGTTACAAAAAACGGGTCGTTGGCAAGGTGAAATAATTAACCGTCGTAAAGATGGCGAGTTATTCACTGAATGGCTTACTATCGATACTGTATACAATGAACATTCTGAAGCGCAGCGCAGAGTCGCGATCTTTACCGATATTACTGCTAAAAAAGCAGCAGAAGATCTGATATGGCATCAAACTCACTATGATCATTTAACCAATCTACCTAATCGAATTGAGCTTAAAGAACGCTTAAATCAGCGCCTCAACAACAGCTTAAATCCTAATGAGCCACTGGTGATCATGCTACTTGATCTTGATCATTTCAAAGACATAAATGACACCTTAGGCCATTTTTATGGTGACGAATTACTTAAGTTGATCGCAATTCGTTTGCAACAAGAAATTGTTGATATTGAGTTTATTGCACGTATTGGTGGCGACGAATTTGTCATTGTGCATGCCAAGCTAGTCACTGAAGAACACATTAAAAAAGTAGCCAACGATATCCTCAATGCCATGACAAAAGCATTTATACTCGAAGGCGAAGAACTACACATAGCAACCAGCATCGGCATCGCTATTGCACCAATCGATGGCGATAGCTCAGAGCTGTTATTAAAAGCCGCCGACCAAGCCATGTATAAAGCCAAACAAAATGGTCGTAACTGTTTTGAGTTTTTCAATCACAACTTACGTGAGCAAGCACAAGCGCGTATGGATTTACTCAAAAATATGCGCTATGGCATTGAACAAAAACAATTTGATCTTTATTACCAAGCAATCGTTAACCTAGATTCTGGGCACATTCATAAAGCAGAAGCACTATTGCGCTGGCGCCACCCGACACGCGGCGTAATTAGTCCCGCAGAGTTTATACCTTTAGCCGAAGAGTCTAGATATATCAACCCATTAGGACAATTTGTATTTACTCGCGCATTACAAACGCTAACGGTTTTACGAGCCCAGGTTGATGCCAACTTTCAACTTAGTATTAATGTCTCGCCAGTGCAATTTAGTTGCCTTGATAGCGGTATTGATCAGTGGCCAGCCTTGCTAAAAGCCGCCAATTTACCACCGAGTGCAATTGTTAGCGAGATCACCGAAGGGTTAATGATCGCACCAGAGCAACTCACTCAACAACGTCTGAAAGCGCTGGTAAAATCCGGTATGGAACTCGCTTTAGATGACTTTGGCACCGGCTATTCATCGCTTGCCTACTTGCAACAAATGGACGCAGATTATTTAAAAATTGATAAATGTTTTGTTGATAACATTCAAGCCGACAATCAAGATCTGGCGTTATGCAAAGCAATTATCACTATGGCACATCAATTTGGTTTAAAAGTGATTGCCGAAGGCATTGAAACACCAGAGCAGCAGCAATTATTACTTGATATAGGGTGTGATTATGGCCAAGGCTATTTGTTTGCAAAGCCATTACCCGAACAGGAATTTTTAGCGCTAGTAAGCAATCAATCCACAACAACGACCTAAATACGAAAGACTAAATACAGATCCAGCACACACTATGCACTGAAAACTTAGCTAGCTATTGTTTAATAAATAACGAACTGATAGGTTACCAAACAGATTTTATTAAATTAACTGTTAGCCGTGATTTCAAAATTGCCTCGTTGGGTAGAATATGGATCGTTTTTACTTGCGCTTGTTGCTGGGCTTGTTAATTCGATAGGGTTACTAGGATTCAAACATCAATCAATTTCACATCTATCAGGCACTGCAACACTCCTTGGCACAAGCCTTGTTACCTCCCCCGTTACTGATGTATTACACTTAGCTCTTATCCTACTGAGTTTTTTAGCTGGTGCGGCGATCTCCGGCGCTTTTTTGCAAAGTGGTGCATTAAAACTCGGCCATAACTACAGTAGCTTGCTGTTATTTGAAGCCATGCTGTTAGCAAGCTCAGTGTATTTTTTATCGAATGACTCTGTAAACGGGCACTATTTAGCATCTGCAGCCTGCGGCTTACAAAATGCGTTAGCCACCACTTACAGCGGCGCAGTTATTCGCACCACCCATGTTACCGGTATCTTTACTGATCTTGGGCTAATGCTTGGCGCTAAATTAAGAGGCGAACCCTTTGATAAACGCAAAGCACTGTTGTTTTTACTGATCATCTCAGGATTCATTTGCGGTGGTACATTAGGTGCTTATGCATTCCAGTTTTATAAATTTAATGCCCTCTTTATCCCCGCCACCATCTGCCTAGTATTAGCCGTTAGCTACTCAGTGTTTAAAGCGATTAATAGTAACAAGACTTAGCCTTTTGCACGGTTAACACCTCTTTTGCAGTACATCATTGCTACAAACCTACATTAACGTTCATCTTAAGAATCGACAGGTAATTTCACTAGGAATAATTCTTAGACATAATAAATTGATTTAGATGTATAATTCCTGAAAATGGAGGGATTTATGCGGATTGGTATCATTGAAGATCATCAGTTAGTTCGAGATAGTTTTAAAAAACTACTTGAGCTCGAGTTAAACTGGCAAGTAACAATTGAAGCTTGCTCAGTGAACGATGCAAAGTTAGCAGTAAATATTGACCAGCCAGATGTCTTTATCGTTGATATTTCAATGCACGAAGGTGAAACTGGCCTGACTTTTCTATCATACTTAAATGAGCATTACCCAGAAATAAAAACCATTGTAGCTTCTATGCATGACCATGAACCGTACGTCAGTAATGCAATACAACTCGGGGCGCTTGGTTATGTGTCTAAGCGCTCAGCTTCAGACGCTATGATTGATGCGGTAAAAACAGTAATGCGCGGCCATCGCTACATCAGTGAAGACGTTAACTTCAACTACACCTGTGTTTCTGATAAAAAAGACCTTTTAACAAATAGAGAAATAGAGGCTCTACCACTTTTTGCCAAAGGCTTAAATGCCAAACAGGTTGCTCAACAGCTTGGCATGATGCCGAAAACCGCTCACGTACATAAAACAAATATTTGTAATAAACTAAACGCAACAACTTCATTTGAACTATTAAAAGTTGCCATTGATATCGGGGTTATTCAACTTAATGAGTTGGCCTAGGTTTATCACTGCCACACCTTCCACTACAAACATATTACTAGGTGCAGCTAAGCAATGCGCGGTTTGCGTTGCTTACTTAATCGCGTTGTGTGCCTCTACATGGGTAAGTAACCATTTAGAAACCGTCCCACAAAGTAGTGCTATATTTCTCCCCGCAGGTATTAAACTGGCTTTTGTTATTATGTTCCCAACACGCTATTGGCCAATAATATGGTTAGCATCACGACTCTATGCAGCGTATTTAGGTTCTTTTTATACCCAGCAATGGCATTTAAATTTATTGCATGGTGCGTGGCAAGAGGCTATCTATTTAGCCATTGTCTTCGCTTTTAAACATAGCCGTTGGCCACCAACGATAAAAGATAGTAAAGGTGTGCTTTCGCTTATTTTACTAGCAAGCTTAGCGGCAGCATCAAAATGGTTTTTGTTTGCCAGCTCTTTTGAGTTCACAACTTGGTTAGAAGGTAAACAACTACTGCAATATCAGTTAAATATGACTTTAGGTGATTTAACTGGCAGCTTGTTTATCACACCTTTTATTATTTTGTGTGCTAACAGTTATCACCGAGCCTTTAGCCTAGAGGGCGGAGTTAAACTAATTATCACAGTCACTGTTTTTACCCTATTAATGCTGTCGATTTATCTGCTGCGCCCTGATATCTACTCACTATTACGCTTGGCTTCCCTACTACCAATTATTTGGTTTTCATATCACTTTGGTATTACAGGCGCTATATTTGGCGCAGCAGCAGCAAATGGCTTAATAATATTAGAAGCAAGCATCACACAAGATGCAACTAATACTTATATTAGCCAATTGTTTATTCTGACCAATGCCGCAACGAGTTTATTACTCGGTGCGGCAGCAGCAGAGCTGCGACAAAAAAATAATATGCTAACACTGACAAACATTGAACTTAGGGCGCAATTAGAAAAAAACCAACAACTGGCTATCAAAATGGTGAATGTACAAGAAAGTGAGAGGAAGCATTTATCACAAGAGCTTCATGATGAATTAGGGCAAAACCTGACTGCATTTAAAACCGATCTTGCCGTTTTAACCAGTATGACGGATCAAAGCGTCAGCGCGATTGTGACTACGTTAAAACAAAATGCTAATTCAATGTATGATTCAGTCTATCACCTGATGCATTATCTGCGTCCGCGTGAGCTTGATGAATTAGGCTTAGCAAAAGCACTTTCACAAGGGAAGTTTAAAAGCTTGATGCATAAAGAAAAAGTTAGGTATATAACACATTTATGCATAAACGAAGCAATTAGAGATGAACATCAAATTGCGATCTATCGAATTTGCCAAGAAGCAATCACCAATTGCATCAAGCACAGCTGTGCATCTGAGTTGGTAATTAGTTTAGATTCCAACTCGGATCTGATCACGTTAATTATTCAGGATAATGGCAATGTCGCGACAACCGCCTCACACTCGGGTGGTTATGGTCTCGCTTTCATTGATGAACGCGTGACTGCTCTTGGCGGCCAATGCTCATTCTCAAACGAGCAAGGCTTCACCATTAATGCAACATTCCCCATATCAGCTGATGAACAAGTCCGCTAGCGAATATAAACTTGCTTGGAATAAAACTTTTTCCTTACCTGTATCGCCTCATTATCGTTAGCAGGTACTTGCACTTCAGCTTGATTACCGACTAACTGTAATAGCAATCCTTGAGCAATTTCCTTATCCCCGACTTTTGATTTTATAACCACTTTTTTGCCAATAGCACCTTGCAGCCGAGGCTTAGGAAAAGTGACTTTATTGATTGGCTTTAAGCCTTCATAATTAGTGAAAAGATTAACGCAGTGCTGTTTTGCTGCAAGTATCAAATCGTCTTTAGACTTCACAATATCGACATTATTCAAAAAGTGAATAAGTGCACTATTACGCCGATCAAACTCACTGGACACATCCTGTATATTAAGCGCTGATGCCCATTTACGGAGCACTAAATATTTTCCTAGTTTGATCCGCGTCAAGCTGGTTGATGCCCCAGTCATCTTGCTATACCACTCGATGCGGTAGCATGATGAACCTAAGCTATGTAATAGCACCGTTGTATTGCCAAACTCCCTTGTACTGCCCTCGATCACGCTCATTCTAATTCCCTAAACTAGCAATAAAGCAATAGGTTAGGCGCTAATGAAAGAGGTTAATATCATCGTTTTTCTTATTACGACTAAGAAAATGGCTTATAGCATTTGTGCCTAGTTTGGATTTAGAGCGTATATTTCAAGCACAAAAAAGCCCGCAGCGTTAACTGCGGGCTTTTTTATTGAATGAGTGAGTCAGCCGTATAAGCCGGGTTCTGTCCTTTCCGAAGAAAGTGATAATCATTCGTCTAGGCCATAAATCGCTCTATGGCTCAAGCAACCTACCCGGTTCCAACGTGGGCCACGCCATAAGGAACCCTATTTGGTCTTGCTCCGGGTGGAGTTTACCTTGCAACCAACTATTGCTAGTGGCCCGGTGCGCTCTTACCGCACCCTTTCACCCTTACCAATCCGAAGATTGGCGGTCTCCTCTCTGCTGCACTTGTCGTAGGCTCACGCCCCCCAGCCGTTAGCTGGCACCCTGCCCTATGGAGCCCGGACTTTCCTCCCCCTGCGCATTTTCGTTGCAGGCAGCGATCATCTTGGCTGACTCGGCGCGCAGTATACCTGAGCTGGATTGTATGTGCAGTAAAGATTTAGCCTTTTTCGTCAATAATTGTTTTATAAAGGGCATTTTTCTTCATGCCAAAATAATCGGCCACTATACCGCAGGCTTTTTTCATTGGCATTTCATTCTCAAGTAACGCCAACATTTTACGTGCTTCTGTCGGAATATCATCAACCTGCTTTGGATTACCAGGCAACATTAGCACTATTTCGCCGCGCTGTTTGGTTGGATCGTCGGTTAAAAACTGTTTAAGTTCACTTACTGTGCCATTAAAAAATGTTTCAAAGGTTTTGGTCAACTCTTTAGCAAACACCACTTGTTGCTCACTACCAAGCGCTATCTCCAAGTCATCTAAACTTGCCATGATGCGATGAGTACTTTCGTACATAATGCTGGTTATATTGGAATTAACCGCTTCAATAAAAAAGTCTTGGCGAGCTTTGCTTTTTGCTGGGGTAAAACCAATAAACTGAAAACGATCTGTTGGTAAACCTGAACAACATACAGCTGTTATGGCGGCGCATGCTCCTGGTATGGGTGTGACATGTGCGCCCTGCTCTCGGCATAAATTAACAACCGCATAACCAGGGTCACTAATTAGCGGTGTGCCTGCATCCGAAACTAATGCTATATTTAAACCTTGATTAAGTTGATCAATAATTTGTTGCGCTTTTTGCTTTTCATTATGGTCGTGCAAAGCAAAGGTTTTAGCTTTAATACCAAAGTGACTAAGCAACTTACCGGTATGGCGCGTGTCTTCAGCAGCGATTAAGTCAACTTGCGATAAAGTCGCGATTGCACGCTGACTTAAGTCGTCATAATTGCCGATTGGGGTGGCTACAATGTAAAGAGTGCCGATTTTCTGTGAATTCTCCTCATTTAACATTGAGGTCTCCTGCGTCAGTCAGTAATATAAGCAAATCGCGTTAACGTATTGGGAAATCATTGTGCGACTTAAACTTGTTAGTCTATTAATCATATTGTCAGGGTTATCGGCCTGTAGTACAACCGAAAAACCGACTAAAACCAGTGAAAACCTCAGTTCAGCTAATAGCGCATCACAAATTCAAGCGACTGACGCACAATCTATGTACCAACTAGCCTTAAATCGCCTAGGCGCTGACAAAATCCAACTTCTTTATAGTGCGCGTGATGCTGCGATTGTAGAGCAACAATGGCCACTGTTAGAGCAAATTAGTACTGAATTAGAACGCACACCTAGCGTAGACCAAGTGCAAAATAAACTCTATACCGCTTTTGCGCAAATGCAACAAAACAAGAATACCCTCGCACTTGAGATGCTAGCCAGTTTAGACAGCCAATTGACTCAACCGGAGCATTTTGCTTGGCATCAATATTTAACCGCCAGTATTTACGCATCACAAAATTTACCAAAACAAGCGATGCCATATTTTTTTCGCGCTTCTGAAACCGCAAGTAAAAAGAACTTAACGATCCCACAATTAAATAGTGCGTTATGGCAGAACCTTCAGCAGCTTTCATCTTATGCCCTTGAACGCTTTAACCGCGGCTCAGTGATACAGCAAGGTTGGGTAAATTTAGCTTTATATCATAAAGTTTACTTAGGTGCCCCTGTAGAACTTGACCAAGCAATTAATAATTGGCAGCGCCGTTATTCAGGCCATCCGGCAATCGCGGTATTACCAAAAAAGGCTGCGGATCTAATTACTGCTGAGCCACTGAATATTGAACGTTTAGTTGTTTTATTACCCCAATCAGGTGCTAATGAACGCCTAGGTGATGCCTTAAAAGCTGGCGTGTTAGCAGCACTAGATAACTCATCTATTGATGAAACCATTTTTATTGATGAAATGCTTAGCTCTGCTGAGCTTTCTGCAAAATTACTCGAAATTAAACCAAACTTTATAATTGGGCCGTTACTCAAAGCGAACATTGATAAGCTAGTTGCAAGCAAAGCATTACAAGATTACCCAGTTTTGCACTTAAATACCTTTGATGGTGAGCGCCAGTCTCCACAGCATTACTTCTTTGCGCTTAATCCTGAACACGAAATACAGCAAGCACTTGAGCACTTTTTAACGGTTGGTTATCAAAAACCTATGCTGCTTGCGCCAAATAATAGTTCAGGCCAGCGCTTAGTGGATTTATTTAACCGACAATGGCAACGCTATAGTGAAACCACACCAGAAGTTGGTCTTTATAATGATAAAAAAGATATGCCAACCACCATTATTAACCTGTTAGAAGTTGATAAATCAAAAGAACGTATTGCGACCGTTAAGTCATTATTTAAACAAGAAGTAGAAAGCGAAACCCGCTCTCGTCGTGATATTGATGTTATTTATATTCTCGGTGATGCTATCGAAACTCGCTTGATTAAACCTTATTTAGATGTAAATGTGAGTACCTTTGCTGATCGCATTCCTCTGTATGCCAGCTCAAAAAGTCATAGCAAGCAAATCGATAGCACCGATAAAGGCGATCTCGATGGTTTGTATTTTACCGAGTTACCATGGATGCTCAGTGGACAAGTCAAAGATCATGCCTTGCGTCAGCAATATAACTCGCTGTGGCCAGAACAGGCTGATATAAGTCAGCGTTTATTTGCGATGGCCTATGATTCGGTTGCTATGTTAAGTAGTATCACACAATTGAGTATGCTTCCCGGTAAGCGGTTTAATGGCTTAACCGGTCAATTAAGCATTACCAGTGATGGGCAAATAAATCGCCAACTTAATTGGGCGCAATACAAAAATAGACAAATCCAGGCGGTGCAGCTAGCAACATCAGCACCGTTACCATTATTTATGCAATCAGCTACCAGCCGGTCAAACAGTGAGTAGCTAAAAGCAATATAAAACAATATAAAACAAGGATGTTGTGATGTCGTGGTTTAAACAACTGTGGCAAAATAGCCGAGAGAAAGGCCAGTATTACGAGCTACAAGCGCAAAAATACTTAGTAACGCAAGGGCTGATCCCGTTAGAGCGAAACTATAACTGCCCCTACGGGGAGCTAGATGTAATAATGCGCGATGGCAACACGCTAGTGTTTGTGGAAGTGAAATTTCGCAGTAGCTATGTTAAGGGTGGAGCAATCCACGCTTTAGGTAAACAAAAGCAAGAACGTTTAAAGCGCTCTATTTACCATTATTTAGCAACCAAAAAGCTTAGTGATCAAGCAATAAGAATCGACTTTGTCGCAATAACAGGCGGCACATCGCAACAACTTAATTGGATAAAAAACGTATTTTAATATGCAAGATACTATAAAAGAGATTTTTACTGAAAGCATTCAGGTGCAAATAGCCGCCGGCGAAGTACTCCCAAGCGCCCTAGAAGCCGCTGCATTTACCATAGCGCAAAGCCTAATCAATGGTAATAAATTGATTTGTTGCGGTACTGCGAGCTGTCATATGCTTGCTCAGCATATGGCCGGTATATTGATCAACTACTACGAAACAGAACGTCCTTGTTTACCGGCAATCGCGCTGTCACAAGAACATATCAATCTTGGTCAAAGCACCCAAAGTGACGACCAAGAAACTTTTGCGCGGCAAATACGAGCGTTTGCTCAACAAGGCGATTTACTATTGGTCTTAGCAATTAATGGCAACGAAAAAAACATCATATCGGCAGTCGAAGCCGCACTCACCAAAGATATGAAAGTTATTGTTATGGTTGGTGATGATGGCGGTGAGCTAGTAGGTTTACTCGGCGCCAATGATGTCGAAATTCGTGTTCCGTCAAAACGTCCGAGCCGCATCATAGAATCTCACTTGGTTAATCTTCACTGTTTGAGTGAACTCGTCGACTTGACCCTATTCCCACAGGAAGAAAGCTAATGTTGAAACAATCTCTAATTGTTATTAGTACAGTACTATTATTACAAGGCTGCGCTGCTGCAGTTGTTGCAGGTACCGCTGGTGCCGTTACCGCAGCCAACGATCGTCGTACTCTTGGTTCGCAAATCGATGATAGTAATATCGAAATCAAAGCTGGGGTCGCAATAAACGATGTACCTCGCCTTGCTGATCATGCCAATATCAGCGTGATTAGCGTTAACGGCATTGTATTGTTAATAGGCCAGGTTGCAACTCAAGAAATGAAAGACGAGGCTCAGCGTACGATTGAGGGCTTACCTGCTATACGCAAAATACATAACCAAATTCGTATTGGCTCTAACATTAGCATGAGCACCCAGACTCATGATTCTTGGCTAACGTCGAAAGTAAAAACACAATTACTTACCACCGACAACATCAGTAGCAACAACATCAAAGTAGTAACTGAGAATGGCGAAGTATTTTTAATGGGCTTAGTATCAGATGCAGAAGCAAACACCGCTGTAAGCGTTGCACGTAATGTTTCGGGTGTAGAACGCGTTATTAAGGTATTTGAGTACTTATAAAGATAAAGAATTTTCAGCCGTGTTTGCCATTAGGTTAACACGGTCTCTCCATTTTAATCACCCGTAGCTGAAACTTAATTCAGCCTTCGTCACAAATAAATATCGTATAAAATCGCTAGCCCTTGGTTTTACTAAAAAAGCCCACAACGCGATGCCCTCTATTTAAGTCGCATTATTGCTACAATAAAATATTAAAATTGTATTTCTTCAAATATACATGGTTTACCAAACAGATAACCCTGATAGGCATTGCAGCCCATGCTCTGTAATAATAACCGTTGTGCTTCTGTTTCAACCCCTTCAGCTATTACTTCTAAATCCATTGAACTAGCTAGTGTTATAACAGCCTGAGCAATCGCTTTATCATTAAGACTATTAATAATATCACGGACAAAACTCTGATCTATTTTCAACTGATCCAAAGGCAGTTTCTTTAGGTAAGACAAAGACGAATAACCCGTACCAAAGTCATCAATTGAAAATGTAATCCCATACTGCTTTAGCTCTCGCATCTTAGCTTTAACATCGGATATATTATTTGCTAAGAGAGATTCGGTGATTTCTAACTTTAGACGCCCTGGATTAGCTTTTGAGCTATTAAGTGCCTTGAGAACTACCTGAACAAAGTCTTTTTTACT
Organism: Pseudoalteromonas sp. SG44-17; assembly: GCF_014164235.1. Classification (NCBI taxonomy): domain Bacteria; kingdom Pseudomonadati; phylum Pseudomonadota; class Gammaproteobacteria; order Alteromonadales; family Pseudoalteromonadaceae; genus Pseudoalteromonas; species Pseudoalteromonas sp. SG44-17. The sequence goes on from NZ_JACJEV010000025.1 coordinate 54,811, forward strand.
AAACTGTACAACACTAATATTAACTGCAACGGTAAAACTAGCTTTAGCAGGAGTTTTTGCCCATTTTGCTAATGTTTCACATGCTTGTTGCAATACCCACTCACCTATAGGCACTATAAGCCCAGTATCCTCTGCCAATGGAATAAAGTCCGCAGGTGAAATAATGCCCTTTATAGGATGAACCCAACGCAATAGTGCTTCAACACCAACAACTTGTTGGTATTGGTTAATCTGCTTTTGGTAAAACAAAGTGAATTGCTGTTGATTTACCGCTTCGTGTAAGTCACCGATAAGAGTAAGTCTTGAGCTAACAGCAATCTGCATCTGAGGGTCAAAGAATTGCACCCCATTACGACCAGCATCTTTTGCCTTATACATAGCTAAGTCTGCTTGCTTGAGTAGCTCCTCTGTTGATGTGTTTGCTTTATTAAACATAGTTACACCAATACTTGCTGAACTATTATATGTTAAACCATCAAGATTAAACTCTTGCGCTAAGCGGGTCATAATTTTTTGAGCAATCGATTCAGCTTGATTAGCAGCCTCTTTTTCATCATCCCCCAGATCAGCAGCAATAATAACAAATTCATCACCACCGAGCCGAGACACAGTATCCCCATGGTTTATTGCTTTAACTAATCGATTAGCCACCTTACATAACAATAAATCCCCTTTATTATGTCCAGCACTGTCGTTTAAATTTTTAAAGTTGTCTAAATCTAAAAATAAGACTGCAGCGAAATTGCAGCTTCGAGCACAATGGGAAATAGTATTTTGCAATCTATCAAGTAACAAACGACGGTTTGGTAACATAGTAAGTGAATCATAAAACGCTAGCTTATGTATTTCCTGTTCACGTTTTTTACGTTGAGTAATGTCGCGAATAATACCAATAAAGTTGATCTCACCAGCATTTTTCACCTCGACAACACCTAGCTCAATAGGAAAGGTAGCGCCATTTTTGTGCAATGCATCAAGCTCTCGAATGCGCCCAGTAATATCACTATTCCCATTGTTTATATATTTTTTTAAATAGTGATTATGGTGCTCGCGGTGCGGTGAACCCATTAGCATGCTAATATTGTTACCTATAACTTCATTATCACTATAACCAAAAATTTCCTTTGCGGCTTGGTTAAATGTGAGCACTACCCCCATACTATCGATAGTAATAACACCATCAAGCATACTTTCTACGACGGCGACCATTTGTTTTGATTTTTCATCGAGAGAGCTTTCAGCTTTGATTTGATCATTAATATCAAAATGCGTACCTAGCAACCACTCTGCTTTACCATCATCAGTGCGAGAGGATATCTTTCCACGGGTATTGATCCAAATCCAATCACCATTTTTGTGCTTCATCCGCATGTTAGCTTCATAGCTCGGGAGCTGACCAGAAACATGTTTTTCAAGTTGAAATAAACAATAATGAAGGTCATCAGGATGAGTTAGCTTCTCCCAGCTAAAACGACTTAATGGAAGCAACTCAGCAAGCTTATAACCTAATAAATCAGCCCAATTGTCATTAATGAGTAACTCGCTAGTTTGAATATTTAAATGCCATGTACCAATCTTGTTTGCATCAATAACAGTTTTAAGTAAATTTTGACTGTTATGAATAACCTGTTCATCTAGCTTTTCTTTTGTTATGTCAGTCTGTATTGCAATATAACCTGAATGCCTGCCCTCATTATCTAACAGTGGATTACATGCTATTCTTATCCAATAAGGCTTTTTATTTTTGGAGTAATTTAGCACATCGACGTTAAACCCCTTGACTGCGCTAATAGCATGTCTCATTTCATTTATTGTCTCAGGATCTGTATCTAGCCCTTGCAACAACTCACCTGGTTTTTTTCCTGAGATATCATCTAATTTGAAACCCGAAATAGCAGTAAAAGCTTCATTTATCCAAACAACTAAACCACTTTTATCGGTGATTATAACTCCGTTTGTTGTTTGTCTGACAACCTCTGAAAGGCGTCGTAACTCTTCGCTTGCGAGTAATTGTTCTGTGATATTACGAATAACGAGTAATACCTCATTTTTATCAATCTTTTTGTAACGAACTTCAAACGACCTGTTTGACTTAGTAGTAAATGTATTATTTTGATGAATAGCATCATCTGCATTAAAAGCCTGTTCAACTTTGCTTATAAGTTGACAGCCTAGCTCATTAGGCATTAGATCATTAATAGTGTGGCCAATAATTTCATGCTGAGGTATCGGTAAATCAGGGTGTTCATTACATGATATAAAACGGTATTCTCGGTCAATCACAAACACCATATCTGGCAACGTAGCTAAAATTGATGCCTTTTTTTTCATAGTAGAATGTAATTGTTGCTTAAAAACCTCCTGGTCTAGCCGAGTAATTTCATGCTCCACCATATCAGCGAATTCACGTAGCATTTGCTTTTCATCACTTGAAAAATCACGGGGCACAACATCAATAATGCATAACGTACCTATTGGTTGCCCACTGGACTCGCGTACTGGTGCGCCTGCATAAAAACGAATATGAGGTTCATGTGTTACTAGCTGATTTGTCGAAAAACGAGAATCTTTTATTGTATCGGTAACAACAAAAACATCCGGCTGTAAAATTGCATGCCCGCAAAAAGAGATTTCACGCCCAGTTTGACAAACATCCAATCCAACCTTTGATTTAAACCACTGCCTGTCACTATCGACCAAAGAAACTAAGCATATTTTTACATTAAAAAAATGTGCAGTTAATCGCGTGATACGATCAAATCGCTCCTCAGCAAGCGAATCAAGTAAACCTGTGTGTTTTAAAGCATTTAAGCGAGCAGATTCATCAGCGGGGTAATCAGGTGCGCTCATTTACTTCTCCAAGTTTTTTACTCATTAGTTTCATATCAATATCAACATACATAATTAAGAAATGGCTTTTGATAAATTTTTTACTTTATTGTTTGAAGCGAACAACGAGTTCATGCAGCTCATCAGCTATCTTATTAAGATAGATAATAGTTTCTGATAACTTATTGGAGCTTTCAGTACTCGTATCTGCAAGTGCAGAAATATTTACAATTTGACGATTGATATCTTCAGCAACATGGGATTGCTCTTCAACTGCTGCAGCCATTTGAGTAGACATAGAAGCAATTTGACCTACAGACTCGGTTACACCATTTAGCATTTTACTGCTCTCAATAACATGAGAAAGACCATCTTTTGCATCAATAGCCCCTGCATCAGCTATTTCTACCGCGTCACTTGCACGCTGCGTTAATTCGCTAACAATACCGTAGATTTCTTTAGTTGATTCTTGGGTACGCTGAGCTAGACTTCTAACTTCGTCTGCTACGACAGCAAAACCACGGCCTTGTTCACCCGCACGAGCGGCTTCAATTGCAGCATTCAAAGCTAGTAGGTTAGTTTGATCAGCAATTTGTTCAATTATTTGAGCCGCATTAGCTATTCGTGCTGTTTGTTCTGAAACACCTCGTACTGAACTACTAATTTGCTCAACCGTAAGCTGCAGTTTTTGAATAGAATTATGGGTAATATTGGCTATTTCAGAGCCTTTTAAAGTCAGCTCATTGGCTTTGTCAGCTTGTGATGCAGTATCACTCACATGTTTCGATACTTCAGCAATAGCGGTAGACATTTCATTCATTGCTGTAGCAACTTGCATAGTTTCTAACTGCTGACTTTCAATATCTCTTCTTGTTTTATCAGTCAGTTCAGCACCTTTCTCAGATTCCTTAGCAACAACCAGCGCAGAACTTTCGATACGAGTTATAATCGTCCCTAAATGAGCAAGTTGACTTAAAATAGCAACTTTAAGCTTTCCTAAATCACCAGCATCATCGGTATAGCTTTTGACTGCAAGAGGATCCGAAAATGAGTGAGAAAGCATATTATTAAGCGCATTGAGAGTTTTCTTTTTAACTATAGAAACCCAAATGGCAAAAATAACAACTGATGTAAACAAAATACCTTCGGACAATCTTGCATAACCAGCTAAAAATAATATTGCGCAAATAATAATTGAAAAAGTTAGCAATAAATTTTCTAAAGACACTGGTAAATGCATTTTCTGGCTTTTACCTTTGTTGATATCACGATAAAGCTGCGTAGCCCGAGCAACCGCCTGTCGTGATGGACAAGAACGAACTGACTCATAGCCAACAATCTTATTGTCTTGTGTTATGGGTGTAACATAAGCATCGACCCAATAATAATCGCCATTTTTACAGCGGTTTTTTACAAGCCCCATCCATGGTTTACCCAATTTTAGATAAGACCACATTGTTTTAAATGCTTCTGAAGGCATATCAGGATGCCTTACTATGTTATGAGGCTGACCTATTAACTCTGCTTTTTTAAACCCGCTGATTTCAATAAAAGCTTCATTACATTCAAGAATGTTGCCTTGAGTATCTGTTACTGTAATTAACTTAATATTATTATTGAATGTTTTTTCTTTAGTCGTAACAGGCAGGTTACTACGCATCGTATATACCTAATTATTAAAATTGTTGGAATTATAAAGAATTGTGAAAGATTACAAAGGATTGTGAAAGATTATGAAATTATCATAATATTATACTAATAAGAAAATAAGCACTAGGAAATAATACTGAATTATAGAAAACACAAGAGCAAACTGAATAATTAATCGGTACACTTTTAATTAAAGCTAGTTGTTGCATTTTTACTTTATAATTATTTTATATCGTGTGATGCCACTTAGGCTCAAGTTAGGTAATGTATCAGTTCACAGTGCTGCTTGTTTTACAGCAGAACCTCATAAAAATATCTAATTAGGTGGTCAAATTAACGTTGCTAATACAAATTTAAACCACGTATTTGCTCCCTGCATACCATTAATATGCGTGCTTATTGCGCGCATAAAAAAACCGCTTAATCAGCGGTTTTTATCAAACAATTACATATTACTTAATAACACGTAAGTGTGAGCCTTTTTTCTTTTCAGGCTTAGAAGGAGCTGGCTCGTCAGGTAATAACTCATCTGCGATATCAACACTTTCTAACTCAGCTGCAAACTCGTCTTCATCTTCTAAAAACTCATCTGCAGTAAACACAGTGCCTTCACCGTTTTCGCGGGCATAGATCGCAAGCACGGCACCAATTGGCACGTATACTTGCATTGGCTGACCACCAAAGCGGGCACTAAAGCTTAACTGCTGATTATCCATTGAGAATTGTGTGACAGCTGATGGGCTAATATTCAACACAATTTGTCCATCTTGAACAAACTGTGTTGGTATTTGCACGGCTGGAAAATCAGCATTAACCACTAAATGCGGTGTACACTGATTATCAACAATCCAATCAAAGAAAGCACGAAGTAAATAAGGACGATTAGGCGTCATTACAAACGGATCTCGCGCTCAGTTTCAGTAAGAGAAGCTTGGAATGATTCACGCTCAAATAAACGGATCATATATTCTTTCATCTCTTTAGAACCTGCACCAGTTAGCTCAATACCAAGCTCTGGTAAACGCCATAGTAATGGTGCTAAGTAACAATCAACTAAACTAAACTCTTCACTCATAAAGTAAGGAGCTTCAGTAAAGATTGCTGAAACAGCAAGTAAAGCTTCTGTTAGTTCTTTACGCGCTTGTGCAGACTCTGCACCATTAGCATAAATTTTAGCAGCAAGGCTGTACCAATCTGTGTCGATGCGATGCATCATTAAACGGCTGCGGCCACGCATTACCGGATAAACAGGCATTAGTGGAGGGTGAGGAAAACGTTCATCAAGGTATTCCATGATGATGTTTGCCTGATATAAACCAAGCTCACGGTCAATCAGTGTTGGCACTGTACCGTAAGGGTTAATTTCATGAAGTGCTTCTGGCAGGTTATCCTTTTCAGCCAGATGAATATCTACACTTACGCCTTTTTCAGCAAGTACAATGCGTACTTGATGGCTATACATACAGTTAGCACCAGAAAAAAGGGTCATTACAGGGCGCTTATTGGCAGCTACGGCCATGCCTACCTCCATTAAATAACAAAAACAGCAAAAGGGGCTTAAGCCCCTATTGCAAAATTACCTTTAAATATGTTCAAAATTAATGAACATCTCTCCAGTATTCTTTCTTCAGCATGAATGCCAAGATAAATAGGATAACTAAGAATCCGATAACCTTGATACCTAACGCTTCTGATTCAAGACGTGAAGGTTCACCCACGTACTCAAGGAAGTTAGTTAAGTCACGAGCCGCTTGATCGTACTCGTCTACACTCATTTCGCCTGTTCCATCTGTTTCAGTACCAATAACTTTAGTCACAGTGTGACCATGTTCTTCGACTTCTTCAGTAATAGGTGTTGGTAAACCTTGTAGCTCTTGCAGAACGTGAGGCATACCTACCAGTGGGAAAACAATATTGTTTACCCCAAACGGACGAGATTCATCTTTATAAAATGACTTTAAGTACGTGTAAATATAATCCGGAGATTTTACACGTGCAATTAGAGTTAGATCCGGCGGAGCCGCACCAAACCATTTTGCTGCATCATCTTTAGTAATTGCGTTAGTGATATGGCTACCAACTTTTGAACCGTCAAAAATTAACTGTTCAAGGCCAACGGCTGTTGGAATACCGATATCACGGAAAGTACGCTCATAACGCTGATACTGCATTTGGTGACAACCAAGACAGTAGTTCATGAACAACTTTGCACCACGTTGCAACGAAGGCTGATCAGTTAGGTCATTACCGGCTTCCATTAATGGAACCGATGGACCTGCCGCCATTGCCGGCAATACGTTTATTGATAAAGCAAATAAACCGATAATAAGCTTTTTCATCATTTCGTTAACCTCTCAGGCAATGGCTTAGTTTTTTCATTCTTACTGTATACAAACAACAGCACGAAGAACATAAAGTAAGTCACAGTACAGATTTGCGAGACAATCGTTTTAAAGTCAGTTTGTGGAGTTGCACCCACCCAACCAAGTAGTACGAAAGTAACAACAAACCCTGCAATGTTCCATTTATGGAAGCCACAACGGTAGCGAACCGATTTAACCGTACCACGGTCAAGCCAAGGTAATAACGCCAGCACTACAATCGATGCACCCATCGCAGCAACACCAATTAGTTTATCTGGGATTGCACGTAAGATTGCATAGAATGGCGTAAAGTACCAAACTGGGAAAATATGTGCTGGTGTTTTAAGTGGATTTGCCGCTTCAAAGTTTGGTCCTTCAAGGAAGAAACCATTCATAGCAGGCATAAAGAACACCACCCAACAGAACAAGATTAAGAAACCAACCACACCCACAATATCTTTTACTGTGTAATAAGGATGGAACGGAATCGCATCAACAATATCTTTCTTGTCAGTGTAATACTCATGGAATTTAAATTTAGGCTTATCTTCTTCAGCAACAGAGCCTTTCTTACGCTTGATCTCAACGCCGTCAGGGTTGTTTGAACCCACTTCGTGCAGTGCCACAATGTGTAAGAATACTAAAATTACGATAACCAATGGTAAAGCAATAACATGTAATGCAAAGAAGCGGTTAAGCGTTGCACCTGATATTACATAATCACCACGGATCCAAAGTGTTAAGTCATCACCAATAACCGGAATAGCCCCGAATAGTGAAATGATTACCTGTGCACCCCAGAATGACATTTGACCCCATGGTAATAAGTAACCCATGAATGCTTCAGCCATTAACGCTAAGAAGATAAACATACCGAATAACCACAGTAATTCACGTGGTTTTTGGTAAGAACCGTAGATCATGCCACGGAACATATGCATATATACAACGATGAAAAACGCTGATGCACCTGTTGAGTGCAAATAACGTAGTAACCAGCCGTATTCTACATCACGCATGATGTATTCTACTGAAGCGAATGCGCCCTCAGAAGACGGAACAAAGTTCATCGTTAACCAAATCCCGGTAAGAATTTGGTTTACTAGTACTAACATGGCCAATGAGCCAAAGAAATACCAGAAGTTAAAGTTTTTCGGTGCTGGATACTGTGCAATATGCATGTTCCAAACACGTGTCATTGGGATACGGTCGTCTATCCAACCAATAATTTTACCGAACATTAGGCTACCCCTTTTTCTTCGCCCACTAATATAGTGGTTTCATCAAGAAATGTGTAAGGTGGTATTTCTAAGTTTAACGGGGCAGGTACCGATTTAAATACACGGCCAGCCATATCAAATTTAGAACCGTGACATGGACAGTAGAAACCATCATCTGTTCCCTCAACCTTTTCACCAAAATTACCTTGGAAAAAGCCAGGTGAACACCCTAAATGCGTACAAATACCTACCGCGAGAAATATCTCAGGGCGTAATGAACGGTAATCATTTGTTGATGATTCTAATTGTTGTGGCTCTTGCGATTGCGGATCACGAAGTTGACCTTCGTGTTCTTTCATCTGCTCAAGCATTTTAGGGGTCCGTGATACAACCCATACAGGTTTACCACGCCACTCGACACGTATTAATTGTCCCGGCTCAAGTTTGCTGATATCTACTTCTACAGGCGCACCCGCAGATTTAGCTCGCTCACTTGGATTCCAAGACGCAATAAAAGGAACAGCAGCCCCAGCCGCACCAACACCACCTACAACAGAGGTAGCTATGGTTAAAAAGCGACGTCGGCCATTGTCTACAGGCGCATTGCTCATCCACTTATCTCCACTATGATTCTCAACACTTGCTATATTGAGAACATCAGTTACAGCAGGTTAATTTTTCGAAATTTTAAAATAGAAGCGATCATAATTAAAACCCTTGATTAAAACAAGGTTATTAACAGCCTCATGCTCGAATAATCCCGACTTTATCAACTAATTGACTAAGTTAGCTCGAGCATAGAGCCGTTTTATGATATGACTTTTACAAAAACAATATACTGACCAAGATCAACCTCACTAAAAGGAAGCAGATTAACTGCACATGGTGCTGTTGAACTCACTCACATTACTTGCCAGACAATTGTAGCAAAAAAATTCATCAATTAACTGACGGATTTACACTTATTACGATAATTATTGAACTTTTTTTAAAGTTATACGCAACAAAGGCAGTAGCAGGTTAATTATTAGCCGCATATTTGATACGAGTTTGCTTATGTCTGATAAAAAGTGCGAGTTTGCTTATGTCTGATAAAAAGTGCGAGTTTGCGAGTTTGCGAGTTTGCGAG
>NZ_JACJEV010000026.1:0-60072 GCF_014164235.1 Pseudoalteromonas sp. SG44-17
CGCTTACCGCTTACCGCTTACCGCTTACCGCTTACCGCTTAGGCCTGTGGCTGCCCGTATATTTGCTCTGCGCGGTTAAATAGCACCCACGACGTTAAAATATATTTATCATTCGATACTGGCTTATTACCGCGATGAGTATGAGTAAAGTAGCCTGGGGCAATCACCATAGTGCCTTTTTTCGGAGCTATCTTACGATTTTGATAATAAAACTCGGTTTCACCGCCTTCTTCAACATCGTTTAAATAAAACATAAATAACAATACTCGATGCAGTGCTTCGTTATGGTGTAACTGTGGGTACACTTCACTATGCCAATACGGGTAGCCGCCTTTGTTAACTTCGTATTTTTGCGCTTGGATATTACCGAGTCGAAAAATTTGCTGTACCAATAAAGGTAATTGCGGTTTACCTACCTCGTCAAAATTAGCTTGCGTTAAATCAACAGGTTGTCCTGTTTGGGGGTGGTACACTTTTAAACCAAACGCCCCAATCATTATAAAAATATGTTCTTCAATGTAGTTAAAAACATATTGTGCAGTAGTTTGTTGAATATGTTTTAATTGCTCAGCGTATTCAGGATGATTGTTTAAGTGTAAGTCGTGGCTATCTTTTTTATTAAGATCTATGCCGCCTGATGTCATCCCTTGTTTTATATGCGGGCTTTGCGAAAAGGTGGTGATAAAGTTATCGCAAAAGTCATTACTGAGCGCGTTGTCATACACGCGGATAAAGTCCGTCATGAGTTACCTGTTTAATTATTATTGGATTATTATGTTTACTGAAAAAGTGATGCCGCGCTTTAGCGAAACGGATGCACTCGGACACATCAACAATACCGTACTCCCTGTTTGGTTTGAAGCCGCACGTGCACCTATTTTTAAATTTTTTACCCCCGATTTAAATCCTCACGATTGGAAGCTTATTATTGCTAAAATTGAGGTGTCGTTTGTAGGTGAGTTGTTTTACTCGCATGAAGTAAGTATTAAAACATCGGTAGAGCATATTGGCAGCAGCTCATTTGTGCTTCGCCAAGAGGCATGGCAGCAAGATAAATGCTGCGCAATCGGTAAAACAGTGCTGGTACGTTACGACTTTGCCGCTAAAGCTAAGCAAGCTTTATCTAGTATTGAAAAAGCAGCCTTAAATGAGCATTTTATTGCAGCTTCTTAATGTGTAGTTAGTAATTTAAGGTGCGCAAGTAGTTATCTAAAGCGGTGACTTGCGCTTTACTAAAGCGTAGCCCGAGCTTTGTTCTACGCCACAATATGTCATCGCTGGTTTTTGCCCACTCGTTGTTAATTAGGTAATCGACTTCTTGAGCGTATAGACCATGGCCAAAATGACAACCTAAGTCAGCCAATGCACTGCAATTACCTAGCAGTGCATTAGTTAGCGTGCCATAGGAGCGTACCAGCCTATTTAATAATAACTCAGGCAACCAATTATATTTTACTTGTAGTTGCGTTATTAACGTCGCTTTTTCACTAAAATCTCCGCCTGGTAACGGCGCGCTTTTTGTCCACGCTTCAGTCATATGAGGATAAAATAGCGCGAGTTTGTCCACAGCATTTTCTGCCAGTTTTCGATAAGTAGTTATTTTTCCGCCAAACACACTTAACAAAGCAGCCTGATTATCATCATTATTTAATATCAGCTTATAATCGCGGGTTACAGCTTGAGCATCTGCTGAGTGGTCATCGAGTAATGGCCGTACGCCACTGAATGTATGTACTATATCAGTCGCTTCAATCGGAGTTTTAAAGTAATGATTAGTAATATTGATTAAGTAACTAATTTCTTGTTTGCTAATTTTTACATCTTTAATATTGCCGGTATATTCTTCATCAGTAGTGCCAATGAGAGAATAGTCATCTTCAAAGGGAATGACAAAAACAATACGTTGATCTTCATTTTGGAGAATATAGGCACATGGCTCGTCATGAATACGTGGCACCACGATATGGCTGCCTTTGACTAAGCGAATATGCTGTGGTGATGGCTGAATAAATACATTATCAAACAATGAAGCAACCCAAGGGCCTGCGGCATTAACAATGCATTTGGCTTTGATTTGTAGTTGCTGCTGGGTCGTTTGTTGCGCTAGAGTTACATCCCAATGTTCAATATTGCGCTGTGCCTTTATACAACGAGTACGTGTTGCTATGGTTGCTCCGTGTTGTTCGGCGGCAAGGGCGTTTAAGATCACTAAACGCGCGTCATCTACCCAGCCATCAGCATATTCAAACCCTTGTGTAATTGATGCATTTAGCACACTGTCTTTTGTGAAAATAATCGACTTGGAAGCGGGTAGCGTGTCTCGTTTTTCTAGATGGTCGTAAATAAATAATCCTAGGCGGATCATCCATGGCGGCCGCAAATGTGACTGATGAGGAAGCCTAAACGAGAGCGGCCAAATAATATGCGGTGCTTTTTTTAATAACACTTCACGCTCTAGCAATGCTTCTTTTACTAACCTAAATTGATAGTGCTCTAAATAGCGCAGCCCGCCATGAATAAGCTTACTGCTGTTTGATGAGGTGGCTGAGGCTAAATCGTCTTGCTCACACAATAATACTTTCAAGCCTCTACCACTTGCATCTGCTGCAATACCAGCACCATTAATGCCACCGCCAATGACAAGTAAATCATATTCGTTATCGAGTAACTGCACGGGTGAACCTTAAAGTTAGTTGTTAATGCCAGATTATATTAACGCGATTAGCCGTCATTCTGCGGATTATTAGCAAGCGTCACTTGCGCAATACAATGTAGCCATTTTGCATATAAATCGTTACGCTCAAAGCTACTCATAGTTGGCTCAAAGCGGCGGTCACATCGCCACATAGTTGCTAGTTGCGCTGTTGATTCATAAACACCACTTTGCATGCCTGCTAAATAGGCGACGCCAAGCGAGGTGGTTTCGGTTAAGGTGGGGCGCTCAACACTCGCACCTAAAATATTAGCTAAAAACTCCATAGCCCAATTATTATTAGCCATACCGCCGTCAACGCGCAAGATGCTGGGGCGCAAGCCATCCCCTTCCATCGCTTTTTGTAAATCTTTAGTTTGATAACCCACTGATTGCAAAGCTGCAGCGACAATCGTACTAATACCTGAATCTCGAGTAAGCCCTAAAATAGCACCTCGGGCATTGGCATCCCAATAGGGAGCGCCTAAACCTGTAAAAGAGGGCACTAAAAATACCCCATGATCTAAGGGAACACCTTTGACGAGGGCTTCACTTTCTCCCGCGCTTTCTAATAATTTCAAGCCCTCTACAATCCACTGCATGGTGGCACCTGCCATAAAAATACTGCCTTCAATGGCATACGTAGGTTTGCCGTTAAGTCTATATGCGATGGTGGTTAATAAGCGATTGTTTGACTTTAGTGCTTTATCGCCGGTGTTAAGCATTAAAAAACAGCCTGTTCCGTAGGTGCTTTTTGCCATACCTTCTTCAAAACAAGCTTGGCCAATTAAAGCGGCTTGCTGATCACCCGCTATGCCGCTAATTGGAATTTCACCACCAAATAACTCGCTGCTAGTAACACCAAAGTCAGCCGCTGAGTCCATTACTTCAGGTAGCATCGAGGCTGGAATATCAAATAAGGCGAGTAAGTCTTCATCCCAGCATTGCTGGTGAATGTTAAACAGTAATGTGCGAGAGGCATTGGTTGCATCGGTTTTGTGTACTTTACCATCGGTTAATTGCCATAGTAAGTAGGTGTCTACCGTACCAAACGCCAGCTGACCTGCTTGTGCTTGCTCTTTAGCGCCAGTGACGTTATCTAAGATCCAACGAATTTTGGTGGCAGAAAAGTACGGATCGAGTAATAAGCCGGTTTTATCATTGACGATTTTACTGTGCCCAGCATCGCGCAAACTATCACAGTACTGGCTAGTGCGTCGGTCTTGCCACACAATCGCGTTGTAAATAGGTTGCCCGGTTTTTTTACTCCACACTAAGGTGGTTTCTCGTTGATTAGCAATGCCTATGGCAATAATGTCGGCAGCCGTTACCCGTTGCTGCGCCAATACGTTTTTAACGCTCGCGAATACGGTTTGCCAAATATCTACAGGATCGTGTTCAACCCAACCATTTTGCACAAAGTGCTGCGGGAAGGTTTGTTGGGCTGTGCCAAAAACCTCGGCATCTTTGGTGTATAAGATGGCGCGAGAGCTCGTCGTTCCTTGGTCAATCGAGAGTATGTATTTGCACATAAAATATAATGTTATTTAACTTAGATAAAGATAGCTTGTCTCTAAGCTAAACGAATAGCAATGCTTTTGCACCATAATGGATGTAATTTTAGGCAAATAGGATGAGTGAAAGGGAGTTAAGGCTCAGTGCTGGCGCTTAGTTTTAAATAAGCGCCAGATATATATAATATAATTATTAGTTGGCAGCATCAGCTAATTGCTGATGGAGCCAATCTTTTAATGCCATTCTATCGTGTTTTAATTGATGCATTGCTTCATCATCAATAGGGGCATCTTGTAACTCCAGGACACGGATTTCTTTATCAATTGCATTGTATTGCTTTGCCCTTGCCGCGAACTCTTCATTATCAGTGTTGAGCTTAGTGATAGTGCTTTGGTATTCAGGGAAATCTTTAGTTAATGAATGATCTTCGCCTAACATAGGTCGCTCCTTATTAAAGCGTGTTACATATTAATCTCGATAGATAAACACGCATGGGTTTTAGTCAAATTAAATGCTCTGAGGCGTTTTGCCAATACAATAGAGCTTGGGCTGATTTAAAATAAATCAACATCAAGCTCAGTATTATCGTTATTAAAGTAATTTCCCTTTGCCTGAATACAAAACACTGACACTCGTGCGGGCTTAAGTTAGAATATGAACGCAGGCAGTTGCCTGCAAACAATTTCTATTTTGAGTGCTTTATTACATGCTTTTAATGATCGATAACTACGACTCGTTTACCTACAATTTGGTACAGTATTTTCAACGTTTAGATCAAGAGGTGCTAGTAAAGCGCAATGATGAGATCTCGGTTAGTCAAATTGCCCAGTTAAACCCTAAGCATATCGTGATATCTCCCGGCCCATGTTCACCAAATGAAGCGGGTATATCTTTGGAGCTTGTTGAGCAATTAAAAGGTCAATTTCCAATTTTAGGTATTTGTTTAGGTCATCAAACAATAGCACAAGCACTAGGTGCGAACATTGTTAGGGCAAAGCAAGTGATGCATGGTAAAACCTCGCCAATTTATCATGCTAATCAAGGTGTATTTGCCGGCTTACCAAATCCATTAACAGTTTGCCGTTATCATTCGTTGGTTGTTGAACAAGATAGCATTCCTGATGAGTTGCAGATCACCGCTTGGACCGAAACTGAAAGTGGCCAGTTAGATGAAATAATGGGCTTAGTTCATAATAGCTTAGCGTTAGAGGGGGTACAATTTCACCCAGAGGCAATTTTAACGCAGCGAGGACTTGAATTACTTGCTAACTTTTTAACTCGGTTCTAGGCTTATGCTAACAAACGTAGTAGCTTCCCTTAATTTATTTATAAAAGATAACTATTAATGACAGATGAAATACGCCAACAAAGGACAGCTAAGGCATTAGAGCAACGAGCCCATGATTTGTTGCTTGGACATAGCTTTGCGCAACGTCAAATTGGCTATATTCATACTCTAGATATAAATTATGGTGAGGCGATGAAGCAGCGCACCTTACTTGAGGTTGAAGTTGCTGCGCAAAAAATACGTAAACTCTCCAGTACTTCGCATCATAAGTACCGCGCTCAAGCCAGCCAGCAGTTACATCAAGTTATTGATACCGCCATGAACAAGCAGTTAGCCGATATTGATACGGTACTACATGAAACCATTGGTATTGAAGATAATGTCCCCGCGATTTTAGACATACTTGCGGTAAAATCAGCATCGGTAGGGCGCCTTGAGCCATTAGTTAAAGATTTAACTTGGTTAGGACGTGAGTTAGTTGCTTTTGTGAATTTGCCTTATTATCGCGCGCAGCGCAATAAACATACTTCGGTAAAAGTTGATAATCCCTCTTTAGCTCTGCGTTATATTGGTTTAGACAACTTACAGTTTGTAGTGCCAACCTTTGCGGTACGTCATTGGATGCCACACAGCACCGAACCATTTCCATTATTAAAGCGTCGCCTACGCGATAACTCAATGGCTTGCGCGATTGCGGCGCAAGAGTTGGCTAAGCTCAATGGTATTAATGAAGTACATGCATTTACTTTGGGTATGTTACTCGATGTTGGCAAGATAGCTTTGATTCGACTCTATTTACGTACATTCGAACGAGTGTGGCAGCGCAAAGTAACCCTTGCCCGAGAAGACCAACATAAAGATCTTCACACCGCATTGTTAGAGTTAAAACCTGATCCGTTATTTTTAAGTACTTTACTTAATCAGCATGCGCTAAAAGTCACGGCGACGGTGATTGATAAAATGGCGTTTCGGTATTTACCTTTTAATGCTGTGTTATCGCAGTTGATTAATGGTGTGTCCAAAGGGGATTCACTATTGCCATTAGCGATGTTAATGCAAAAGGCACGTTGTTATAGTCAATGTGTTACTTTGAGCGAACATCAGCTGGTGGAAAGTGATGAAAAATCACTCTGGTTTGATTACGTTGGGTTATCAAAACAGGAACTAGAACAGCTTGAAAAAACCAATTTGCAGCACTTTCATATTAAAATTGATTAGTTTCATAAATTTTTTGTTAATTTTTTTACGACTATTCATTCATCATTAATATCTACTCTTACCCATATTTTATCTTGCAAAGCTCTGCCTGGTGGGTGGTGGGGCAGCGATATAGAATAAACAACCCCATAATTCGTTATTCAGATAGTTATTCACTATCTCTGAAATTATATCTCAAAGCCTTTAATAACAAGGGCTACATGAAAGTTTTATAAGAGACAATAACGAAAAACTCTGAAATAATGATTATCTGAAAATTGAACCAGAGAGTATTTTTTGGCGATGTGAGCTATGCTGATTTACGCCAAAGGAGATGGTACAACAGTCTATCATCAAGCCTATTTTTTAAACTTTCTGTAGGATCACAATTAAGAGGATATAAAATGACAGTCAATCGCGAATTATTTGATCAAGTAATGGTTCCTAACTACGCACCTTCAAGCGTTATTCCTGTTCGTGGCGAAGGCTCACGTGTATGGGATCAGCAAGGTCGTGAATATATCGATTTTGCCGGTGGTATCGCTGTTAACTGTCTAGGTCATTGTCATCCAGCATTGGTTAAAGCATTAAAAGAGCAAGGCGAAAAAATCTGGCACCTATCAAATGTAATGACTAATGAGCCAGCACTTCGTTTAGCTAAAAAATTGGTAGATGCTACATTTGCTGAAAAAGTATATTTCGCCAACTCAGGCGCAGAAGCAAATGAAGGCGCACTAAAATTAGCGCGTCGTGTTGCGCTTGAAAATTTTGGTGAGCAAAAATCGCAAATCATCGCTTTCAATAAAGGTTTCCATGGCCGTACATTCTTTACTGTAACCGTGGGCGGTCAAGCTGCTTACTCTGATGGTTTTGGTCCTAAGCCGGGAGATATCGTACATTGTGACTATAACGATTTAGCCGCATTTGAAGCATTAATCTCTGATAACACATGTGCGGTAATGATGGAGCCATTACAAGGTGAAGGCGGCATTATCTCTGCTACTGACGAGTTTGCTCAAGGTGTACGCCAGTTATGTACTAAACATAACGCATTGCTTATTTTTGATGAAGTACAAACTGGTGTCGGTCGTACTGGCGATCTTTATGCATACCAAGGGTTAAATGTAGTACCTGATATTTTAACTACTGCAAAAGCACTTGGCGGCGGTTTTCCAATTGGTGCAATGATCACCACGACAGAGATTGCTAAGCACCTTAAAGTCGGTACTCATGGTTCTACTTATGGCGGCAATCCGTTGGCATGTGCTGTTGGTGAAGCAGCCTTTGATACTGTGAATACACCAGAAGTATTAGCTGGTGTAAAAGCAAAGTCAGCATTGTTTAATGAATTACTAACTGCAATTAACGATAAGTACAACGTTTTCTCGGAAATTCGTGGCCAAGGTTTATTAATTGGTGCTGTGGTTAATGAGCAGTTTAAAGGTCGTGCTAAAGAGTTTTTAGTAGCAGGAACCGCTGAGGGTGTGATGTCGTTAGTCGCGGGTGCCGATGTGGTGCGTTTTACTCCATCTTTAGTGATCCCTGAAGCGGATATCCGTGAAGGGATGGCGCGCTTTGAAAAAGCCGTAGCCAACGTTGTGAACGGTTAATCAACACCTCTAATCATAATAAGGGCAAGTAGCAAGCTTGCCCTAATATTCTTAATTTACCGTTATTTATAAGGGAGCAAGCGGACTCATGATGATCCTTCGCCCAATCCAGCAATGTGATTACCCAGCTTTATTGAAAATTGCCCACGAATCAGGACATGGTTTTACCTCTTTACCTAATAACGAAGAGTTATTACAAAAGAAGATAGCTCATTCAATAAGCTCATTCGCAAAAAGTGCATCTCATCCGGGTGATGAAGGTTACTTGTTTGTTCTTGAAGATAGCGAAACAGGTGAAGTAGTCGGTACCT
Source organism: Pseudoalteromonas sp. SG44-17 (assembly GCF_014164235.1). Lineage (NCBI taxonomy): Bacteria > Pseudomonadati > Pseudomonadota > Gammaproteobacteria > Alteromonadales > Pseudoalteromonadaceae > Pseudoalteromonas > Pseudoalteromonas sp. SG44-17. Next base: position 8,614 of record NZ_JACJEV010000026.1, read on the forward strand.
CAGCAATTGAAGCTGCGGTTGGTTTAGATGATGCGTTTTATCACTATCATTTAAGTAAAGCTATTCATTCATCTCGTACATTGAATGTTTATAAAGCGGTTGATATTTTAACCTTGTGTAATGATTACACTGGAGCAACTGAGCTTTGTACGCTGTTTTTAAAAGATGGTTACCGTAAAAATAATAACGGTAAGCTGCTTTCAAAAGCACGTTTTATGTTTATCAAGCAGCACCAAGAACGCTTTGCTGAAACCGTAATTGCAGAAATGCGCGGTGTTTCTAACGAACAGGGCAGTAGTCCATTTTGGCAATGGTTAGAAGAACACTTTTTCTCGATGGATTTTCCAACAGCTGATTACTTAACCGGTATTGGCCAAAAAGTGTTTATTGCTGAACTAATGCCAAAGTACCCAATTTACGTCAACTTATTAAGTAAAGAGGCGCAAGCCGTGATCGGCAAGGTGCACAATAATACGCGCCCTGCGATTGAACTACTGAAAAAAGAAGGCTTCACCTTTAATGGCTACGTTGACATTTTTGATGCTGGCCCAACGGTAGAAGCAAAAGTAGATAATATTGCAACTATTCGTAATGCCAAAAACTTTACCGTAAAAATCGGTGAAAACAGCGGCGAGACGGCTATCATGCTAGCGAATGACAAACTCAATGATTTTAGAGCAACCGTTGCACAACTAAACCTTGATGAAACAAGCTCTGAGTTGACTTTGCCACAGGCAATGGCCGATGCACTGCACTTACAAGCTGGCGATATAGTTACCGCAACACGTATATAATTTAGGAGAAAGTACATGACTCATCCTGCACAATTTATTAATGGTCAATGGTCGCAAGGCCTAGGCGATGCATTTAATTCAGTAAACCCAGCCAATAACGAAATTATTTGGCAAGCAAACTCAGCCACCAGTGAGCAAGTAGACACCGCTGTTAACTCTGCGCGTGCAGCATTTTATAGCTGGGCTGATAAATCATTTGCAGAACGTTTAGCGATTGTAAAAACTTTTGCCGAAACCCTAAAAGAGCACAGCGAAGAGCTTGCTGTTGTAATAGCCCAAGAAACGGGTAAGCCGTTATGGGAAACTCGCACTGAAGCGGGTGCTATGGTCGGTAAAATAGCTATCTCTGAAAAAGCATTTTTAGAGCGCACTGGCGACGTAGAAAACCCAATGCCGCAAGGTCGTGCAATGATCCGCCACAAACCACATGGTGTAGTGGCGGTATTTGGCCCTTATAACTTCCCTGGTCATTTACCTAATGGCCATATTGTGCCTGCACTTTTGGCGGGCAATACCGTGGTGTTTAAACCATCGGAGCTAACTCCAGCTGTTGCTGAGCTAACGCTTAAGTTATGGGAAAAAGCAGGTTTACCAGCAGGGGTTATTAACCTAGTACAAGGCGAAGTAGCCACAGGTAAGGCTCTTGCTGCTCACAAAGGTATTGATGGCTTATTCTTTACCGGTTCATCACGCACAGGTCATATTCTGCATGAGCAGTTTGCCGGTCAACCAGGTAAAATCTTAGCATTAGAAATGGGTGGTAACAATCCACTGATTATTACTGATGTTGCTGATACCAAAGCCGTTATTCACGATATTATTCAATCAGCATTTATCTCAAGTGGCCAACGTTGTACCTGTGCACGCAAGCTGTTTTTACCAGCAGGTGAGCAAGGCGATGCAATTTTAGCCGGTTTAATTACCGCGACTAAAGCCATCAAAGTGGGCAATTACGATGATGTAGAGCAACCGTTTATGGGCTCGATGATCTCATCAGCTGCGGCTTCTGGTATGGTAAAAGCACAGCAACAACTCGTTGAGCTTGGTGCTGAAGTATTGGTTGAGCTTAAGCATACTGAAAATACAGGTTTTGTAACGCCTGGTATTATTGAGTGCACAGATGTTGCTAACTTCCCAGATGAAGAGCACTTTGGTCCACTATTAAAAGTATTCCGCTTTACAGATTTTGATAGTGCGATTGATAAAGCCAACGATACCAGCTTTGGTTTGTCTGCGGGTTTACTCAGTGATAATGCGGCAGATTACGACCATTTTTTACGTCGTATCCGTGCTGGTATTGTTAACTGGAACCGCCCAATCACCGGTGCCTCAAGTGCAGCTCCTTTTGGTGGTATTGGTGCATCAGGTAATCATCGTGCAAGTGCTTACTATGCAGCTGATTATTGCGCATACCCAGTTGCCTCTGTTGAACTTGAAAAAGTAGCAATGCCAGCAACATTAAGCCCAGGCTTAAAAATCGATTAATCGATTTTGGTCAAATAGTAATAAATAACTAAAAAAGCAGCCAAGGCTGCTTTTTTTGTATTGGTTAATGCTCAAAGGTAGCAATTAAAAGCGCTTTCTGCTTAAATCAATACAGTCGTTTTAATTAGGTGTGGATAATTATGGTTTTAGATAGGCAAGGATATGATGACCTCATCATGTATCTTACTCAAAATTTAGCATTATTTGAGAAGTCCGGCGAAATAAAACCAGGCGCTCCTACTATTATGGAGCTAATAGAAGATGATATTGCTGAAAATGTTATGTTGTTATGCCAGCAACACACAGAGCTTTCTACTGAACAACGTAGTCAAATCGTGCGTGAAGTAGATGGCATTGTATACGACTTACAAGAAGTCCTCAGCAGCGTCACCAGTAATCAAGTGACAATAGAGCAACATGCATTTATCGATGAATTTGCCGCATTGGTAAAAAACCTCTTTGATAGCGCAGTTGTCGAAAGTGCCTGATCATTCCAATTATCGTTTTTAATTTGCAACTGCGTGTGACTTCCTTACAATCAAGGAAATAACTTCTTTGAGAGTAATAAAATGCAAGCGAATGTGAAATGGGTTGAAGGCGATACTTTTTTAGGGCGTTCTAATTCTGGTCACAATGTTGTGTTTGATGCTGGTAGCGATAGCGCCGCACCAAGCCCAATGGAAATGGTATTAATGTCAGTTGGCTGCTGTTCATCGGTTGATGTAGTCAGTATTCTAAAAAAAGCTAAACAACAGTTTTCAGATGTGCAAGTGCAATTGAGTGCTGAACGCGCAGAGTCCGCTCCGCGAGTATTCACTAAGATTAACTTACACTTTGTTGTGACTGGCGATAACGTTTCAGAAAAGCACCTTGCGCGTGCCGTTCAACTATCTGCAGAGAAGTATTGTTCAGTAGCATTAATGCTTGATAAAACAGTAGAAATTACCCACACACACGAAGTTATACAAGAACAGGGAAAATAACGCTTTTTCCTGAGGTGAAATTCGTATAAAATCCGCGAACTTTTCATTCTGCTCTGGCAGATTTCACTTGTTTATAGGTTGGTTTATCATGAACAAACCCTTCGATAAAATTAAACTTCATGGCTTTAATAACTTAACCAAAAGTTTAAGCTTTAGTATTTACGATATTTGCTATGCAAAGACTGAGCAACAACGTAAAGAATATATTGAATATATCGACGAACAGTACAGTGCTGATCGACTAACCGATATTTTAGGTGAAGTAGTAGACATTATCGGTGCGAATATTTTAAATGTTTCGCGTCAAGATTACGATCCTCAAGGTGCTAGTGTAACAATTCTGATCTCAGAAGAGCCAATTGAGCAGCAGCAAACTTATGAAGTTGATGAAGCACCAGGACCATTACCTGAAACAGTTGTTGCTCATTTAGATAAAAGCCACATCTGCGTTCATACCTATCCTGAAGCTCACCCTGATGATGGTATTTGTACTTTCCGTGCCGATATCGAAGTATCAACCTGTGGCATTATTTCGCCATTAAAAGCGTTAAACTTCCTAATTCATAGCTTAGAGTCAGATGTTGTAACAATTGACTACCGAGTGCGTGGTTTTACCCGTGACGTAGATGGTGTTAAGCACTATATCGATCACGCGATCAACTCAATTCAAAACTACATGACCGAAGATACCAAAGAAGCGTACCAAATGATGGACGTGAATGTGTATCAAGAAAATTTGTTCCACACTAAGATGATGCTAAAAGAAACAGACCTAAATACTTATTTATTTGGTGTTACTACGAGTGATTTATCTGAAGACGAAGAAGAAGCAATTCGTTCAAAATTAACACGTGAAATGCAAGAAATCTTTTACGGCCGTAACCTGCCGGAAGCAGAATAAACTCACTTAATTAGTAAGTTTTAAAAAACGGCGCGCAATGTAAATTGCGCGCCGTTTTTTATTAAAGTTGCTAAATGCAGCAACAAAAGCAAACGAAAAGACCATCCTTCCTAAGTATACCTCCTAAATTAGCCTGAAAATGTTGGTGACGACATTCCTTGACGCTAGCAGCTGTGGCTAATAGTCTAAGTAAACAGCCCGTCTTCTATTATGGATCAATATGCAGAATCAAGGCCTAGCACAGCAACTATTTTTGGCAAAGCAGGTGAGGGAGCACGAAGCAAAAGCAGCGACCTTGGCAGGCGTTAGCATGTTCACTTTGATGGAGCGCGCAGGGCATGCGGTATTCTCGCAATGTATCGAGCATTTTCCGAATGCTCAGCGCTACTTTATTCTGGTCGGTTATGGTAATAATGCGGGCGATGGCTATATCGTGGCAAGCCTTGCCAAGCAAGCCGGTAAAGAAGTCATTGTACTTGCAGCCGATACCAGTAGACATCTCACCGGGGATGCGCTTACAGCTCAGCAACGTTGGCAAGCATTGGGGGGCGAAGTTGAAAGTTACACGCAAGGTCGCCTCAATAATGCCGATATTATTATTGATGGTTTGTTAGGTACCGGAATTAATAGTCAAGTTCGTCCGCCATTTTTAACGATGATTGAAGATGCCAACGCGCAACCTAGCGCAATAGTGGCAATTGATTTACCTTCAGGCATAGACGCCGACACCGGGCAGCCACTTGGCATCGCTATCCACGCTACTATTACCGTTACTTTTGTGGGGATTAAACAAGGCTTAGTAACCGGTGCCGGGCGAAGTGCTGCAGGAAAAATCATTTTTAATGATTTAGGGATCGCAGAATCATTTACCAAGTTAGTGGATGCTAGCGCAACACTTATCAATATTACTAGTTTTAAGCCACTTGCTGCACGAAGTCGCAATAGCCATAAAGGGAACCACGGCAAGTTGTTATGCGTCGGTGGGAATCAAGGTACTAGCGGGGCCATTCGTTTATCAAGTGAAGCAGCGCTTCGTACAGGCGCTGCAATGGTGCGTGTTTATACTCATCAAAGCAGTGTACAAGTAGTCAGTAGTGGTCGCCCTGAATTAATGGTCAGTTGCGACAGTTTATCCGCAGCCCTTGAATGGGCAAATTGTGTCATTATTGGCCCAGGTCTTGGTCAGGATAGTTGGGCGCAAACGACATTTGAGCAGGTTATACAATATTGCTTAGCAAATAATTTACCATTAGTTATTGATGCTGATGGCTTAAATTTGTTGGCTAAGCATGCTTTAGAGTATCGCCTTAAAAATTGCATAATAACCCCGCATGCTGGTGAAGCCTCACGGCTAATGAAAGTTTCAATTGCTGAGATTGAAGCAAATCGCTTTCAATCTGCTACGGATTTAGCTAAACGTTATACCAGTACCAGTGTGCTGAAAGGCGCGGGTAGCCTGATCGCCAACGGGCAGCAAACTTGGTTGTGCGAAAATGGTAATCCAGCGCTTGCCGTTGGTGGCAGTGGTGATGTGCTTACCGGCATCATAGGTGCGTTACTTGCTCAAGGTTTCGCTGTTGATCAAGCCGCATGTTACGGTGTGACATTGCACGCTAAAGCAGCCGATATTTTGGCAGAACGCGAAGGGGAGCGCGGTATGTTGCCAAGTGATTTATTTGCGATTGTCAGGCAGCTCATTAATGGTAAATAGCGGTTAAATATACTTTTTGGTCACTATTTTTAGGAACTCGTTTTGCTAAATACAGCACAGTCCCTATACTCTATTTTGCGCGGCTATTATTTACTACTGAGGTAAAAAGAAGATGTTGATACAAAAAAAAATGTACCTAGGGAGTTTTCTGCTGCTGTTGTTTGCTTTAATTATTCTGTCAGGAATAATGCAGCTAGTTGTTACGCCAATCATTAAAAATGACGCTATATCCAGCGCAAAATTACAAGCAAAGGTGATCGGCGAATCGTTAGCAAAAGATTTAGCTAAAAGTGCCACCTTAACGCAAAGCTTAGCCGTGGTAGCCGAGACTTTGCCATTACAGCAAGCGGCCTTTATTGAAAATATTGCTCCTTTGATTGCAAGTGGCAAAGGTATTGCGGGTGGTGGTATTTGGCCTGAGCCGAATAAAATGCTGCCTTCAGCAGCAAAGGCATCTCTTTTCTGGGCGAAAACAGGTAATGGCCAATATAAACTTTTAGATGATTATAATCAGCCCGACAGCAGCGCGTATCAACAAGAAACCTGGTATAAAAATGCCATTAACGCTAATCGGGGTGAGTGCGTTTGGTCCGAAGCTTATGTAGACACGGTATCGAATGTACCGATGGTTACCTGTTCCGTGAAAATAATCCGTGATAACCAATTTTGGGGGGTTGCCACCTTAGACGTTGAACTGGCATCTATCGAAAGCTCATTGATCGCAGAGAACAATGCTACGGGCACCTATAACTTTATTTTAGATAGCGCCGAGCAATTAGTATCGATTCCATCGATACGCAATACTAACTTAGCAATGATGAGCCTTACTCAGGTTGCCAGTAAAGACAGTAGCTTAAAGCCGTTGGTCAGCGCCTTGCAAAACAGCAATACAACTGTTGCTGAATTTGCCAGTGGTGTGGTTAATAATGACGAATCTATTTTAGTAACTTACTCATTGGCAGAGCAAAATTGGCGCTCTGGGGTTATTATTCCTGCCGCAATTGCCAAGAAAACCGTTAACACCCTCACTTATTATTTATACAGTTCATTTATCGCCCTTATTCTCGCTTTTGTATCAGTATTACTGATTTTTGGTAATCGCCTGGTGCAGCAAATTAACACCACCACAGAGCAAGTTAGAATGTTGGTGCAAGGTCGCACGAATTCAAAACTGGCCGTGCGTGGAAGTGATGAAATGAGCCACTTATGCGAAGCGATTAATGATTATGGCGATCATCTGATTAAGATTTTAGAACAGATCCAAGCAGAAGCCGCTGCGGTTAAAAACAACGCTGAAGCGATGGATAACTTAAGTAATAACAGCCAAATTCGTACGCAAGAGTTAATGGAAGAAAACAACATGTTGGCTGAGGCAATTCATGAAATGTCGATAGCAGCCTCATCAGCCTCACAAGATGTTTTGAGCGTTGCAGATATTACTACGCAATCAGCTGATTTAGTGAATTCTGGTTTTGATGTTATTGAGAAGAATGCCGAATCAATCCAGTTATTATTTGATAAATTAACGGAATCATCAGATGCCATTTCACGGATTGCACAAGACTCAAAACAAGTGGGCTCGGTGCTTGATGTGATCATGAATATTTCAGAACAAACTAATCTACTTGCGCTTAATGCCGCCATTGAAGCTGCTCGAGCAGGTGAATCAGGGCGTGGTTTCGCGGTAGTGGCTGATGAAGTTAGAACTTTGGCACATCGTACTCAGCAATCGGCTGGCGAGATTGAAACCATGATCAGCCAATTGCAAGAAGCCGCTAGTCGAGGGGTTAACGTTATTGGAGAATGCCGTGAATACTCTGAAGTAGTGAACGAGCGCTCAGCAACAACACGTGCACAGTATGAAAGTATTGTTACCGCGTTTAATGATATTAAAGAGCGTTCATCAAGCATTGCCGTAGCGACTGAAGAGCAATCACAGGTAACCGAAAATGTGAAAAACTTGGCAGAGCGAATTCGTGAGATCTCTGTGCAAAATGCCAGTGATGCTGAAGAATTTCGTAGCGTCAGCAAAGATTCAAATAGCCAAGCACAGCGTTTATATCAAATTAGTCAGCAATAATGTGATTCATTGATAGTGTTTTTCAAGCATCGTGAGCTGAGAATGTCAGCGCGATGCTTCACCTTCGTCCTCTTCTGGTGGATCGCCGGAGTCTTCTTTGCGTTTACGCTGCTCTTGTTTGGCTTTTTGTACATTCTCAAATTGCGGGGGTGGAATAGGGAATAACGAAATAAGCGGAAAGAACGACAAAAATAAAAAAGCCCCTCGTGACATGGTTTTACCCCACACAACTATTTTTACCATTGACCACAATATCACCAGTAACAATAACGTCACTACACCAAGGTGAACTAATAATGTTTCAATGCTAACTTTGTTTAATAAATCCATTTGTTTTTAATATGGTTACTAATAGTTAGTTAATGAGGGTTAATTGAACAATATCAAGTTAACCAGAGGTTCCATATTAAGCGCCAGTAGGTTGTGATTTATCGCGATTAGTGACCTCTCACAGACTGCTTTTAATTTAATTGTAGTAAGTCCCATTTATTACCATACAAATCTTCAAATACCACAACGGTGCCGTATTCTTCTACGCGGGGCTGTTCATTAAAGTTAACGCCATTTTTTTGCATTAATTCATAATCTCGCCAAAAGTCATTGGTATGTAAAAATAAAAACACTCGGCCCCCAGTTTGGTTGCCCACAGCCTCTAACTGCTGTTGAGTACTTGCTTGTGCGAGTAATAAATTAGTGCCATTAGAGTTAGGTGGTGATACTAATACCCAGCGTTTGCCATTACCCTGATCAGTATCTTCGATTAAATCAAACCCCAGTTTTTGAGTGTAAAATGCAATCGCATCATCATAATTCCCTACAACTAATGCCATGCTACCTATATGCTGTTTTATGTTTGTCATTGTCCTACCTTGAAATAATGCAGTGCTTAAAGATGCTTTTTAGCATATAAGAAAATATAACCCGAGGACAAAAGGCTGGTACGTTAAGTGCGGTGCTAGATTTATCAGTAGGTCTGACTTCAGCCAGAAAGCTTTTCCCGATAAATCTGGACTTACGTGTGGCTGGCGCTAGGTTTTAAACTTATTATCTTTAAAAACAAAACCCAGCTTTCACTGGGTTTTTAATAACATAAATATTATCGATGTAACTCACCGGCTCGTTCTGGCTGATAAGTGATTGCTTTTATTTTTACTTTTATGAGACCGCCACTTGGTTTTGGCCATTCAATTTCATCACCTTGCGATAGACCAAGTAGGGCGCTGCCAACAGGGGCTAAAATTGATATTTTATCAGCACTTGCATCAGCATTTTTCGGATACACTAAGGTCTTAGTGAATTCTTCTTTAGTTGATTCAACAATAAAGTTTACCGTTGAGTTCATAGTAACCACTGTCGAAGGCACATCTTTTGGCTCAACGATTGTTGCGCGGCCAAGTTCAGCTTCAAGTTCTTTTTCGCCAGCAAAGCTTCCTGCTGGTAATGATTCCATTAAATCATACAATCTATCAGCATCGAGTGACGAGATGATTAGTTCAGGCTTTTTATTCATCTTACTATCCTTAATTATGTCTTATAAATAAAATTAACTCTGAGTATGGTTTGCTACGCAGTTTAGACACTGCAATACGCTGGAGTCATTTTATTTGCTACTTTATCGTTGCTCTTAAAGCTAAAAACCCAGCCGAAGCTGGGTTTTTATTTTAGCTAGATGGTTAGGAGATGAATTACATCATGCCGCCCATACCACCCATGCCGCCCATGCCTCCCATGTCAGCGCCGCCAGCTTCATCCTTTGGGATTTCAGCTACCATTGCTTCAGTGGTGATCATAAGGCCAGCAATCGAGCCTGCAAATTGTAGTGCAGAGCGCGTTACTTTTGTTGGATCTAGGATACCCATTTCAATCATGTCGTTGTATTCGCCAGTTGCTGCGTTGTAACCGAAGTTACCCGTGCCGCCTTTAACTGCGTTAATAACAACAGACGCTTCGTCACCTGCGTTGGTAACGATTTGACGAAGTGGTGCTTCCATAGCACGTAGTGCTACTTTGATACCGTGGCTTTGATCTTCGTTGTCACCAACTAAATCAACAAGTTTGCTTGCTGCACGTACTAGTGCAACACCACCACCAGGCACTACGCCTTCTTCAACCGCAGCGCGAGTTGCATGAAGTGCATCTTCAACGCGGTCTTTTTTCTCTTTCATTTCTATTTCAGTAGCAGCACCTACTTTGATTACCGCAACACCGCCGGCAAGTTTAGCCATGCGCTCTTGTAGTTTCTCTTTATCGTAGTCTGATGTTGCTTCTTCGATTTGTGCTTTGATTTGCGCAACGCGACCGTTGATGCCAGCTTCTTCGCCTGCACCATCGATGATAGTTGTATCATCTTTAGTGATAACTACGCGCTTTGCAGTACCTAAATCTTCAACTGTCGCTTTTTCAAGTTCAAGGCCGATTTCTTCAGAGATAACCGTACCGCCAGTTAATACTGCGATATCTTGTAGCATTGCTTTACGACGGTCGCCAAAACCAGGTGCTTTAACTGCTGATACTTTAACGATACCGCGCATGTTGTTAACAACTAGAGTAGCTAGTGCTTCGCCTTCAAGGTCTTCAGCAATGATAAGTAATGGTTTGCTTGCTTTAGCAACGGCTTCTAATGTAGGTAGCAACTCACGAATATTAGAGATTTTTTTATCTACAAGTAGAATAAATGGGTTATCTAATTCAACAGCGCCTTTTTCTGCGTTGTTGATGAAATACGGAGATAAGTAACCACGGTCAAACTGCATGCCTTCAACAACATCTAGTTCGTTTTCAAGTGATTGACCTTCTTCAACAGTGATTACACCTGAATTACGGCCTACTTTTTCCATTGCTTCTGCAATGATGTCGCCAATTTCTTTATCAGAGTTAGCTGAAATAGTACCCACTTGAGCGATTGCTTTTGCATCTGCACATGGTACTGAAAGTTCTTTTAGCTCAGCAACAGCTGCGATGATTGCTTTATCAATACCGCGCTTAAGGTCCATTGGGTTCATGCCCGCAGCAACCGCTTTTAAGCCTTCGTTTACAATTGACTGTGCTAATACTGTTGCAGTAGTTGTACCGTCACCGGCTGCATCGTTTGCTTTAGATGCAACTTCTTTAACCATTTGTGCGCCCATATTTTCAAACTTGTCTTCAAGTTCGATTTCTTTTGCCACTGATACACCATCTTTAGTGATCACTGGAGAGCCAAATGATTTGTCTAGGATTACGTTACGGCCTTTAGGACCTAAAGTTACACGAACTGCGTTTGCTAAGATGTTTACGCCAGCTAGCATTTTAGCGCGTGCGTCACCTGCAAAAAGTACTTCTTTTGCTGCCATGATTAATTTCCTTTGAATTCTGAATGTTTGTTAAACGAAAAGTAGCTTTAGCCTACAATGCCTAAAATATTGTCTTCACGCATGATCAGGTACTCTTGACCTTCGATCTTTTCAGCTTTTTCAACATATGAGCCGAATAACACAGTGTCACCGACTTTAACTTCTAATGCTCTCACATCACCGTTATCTAGAGTACGGCCATTACCCACTGCAACAACTTTACCGCGGGTTGATTTCTCAGCCGCAGAACCAGTTAATACAATACCGCCAGCAGATTTGGTTTCTTCTTCTAGGCGCTCAACGATCACGCGATCATGTAAAGGACGAATGTTCATTTTATTTAGTTCTCCTAACAGTTTCTGAACAGGACAGAAAAAAGCTTTATATGTACCAGTTTGCATTAAACCCTGTGGTTCAAGGCAATTGATTTAGTTGTACTCAGTAATGGGGGTATTGCTTCAAAACCCAAGTGATAAAAATTAAAATTTTTAATCTTTTCTCTCGTACTCACCATCAATAGTGGTCGGCTCGCTCATTTTGCGAGGTTCTGGCTCTGAATGGGTGTGCTGATTAAATGCTGTTGGACCTTGTTGCATGCCTGCACTCATACGCACCGTTGCTTGACTAGCAAGGCCTGCAGCTAGTTTATTGCGAATGGCCGGGGTCAATAATAAAAAACCGAATACGTCGGTCATAATGCCTGGAGTTAGCAATAATATGCCAGCAATAATCACACATAAACCGGTAAATAATTCTTTGGCTGGCATTTGCCCTTGCGCCATTTGTGTTTGCACATTTTGCAGTGCGCCCATACCTTGTGTTCTAACTAATTTTGCGCCGAATATTGCGGTTACAATAACCAGTGCAATAGTGGCGAATCCACCAATTACATCAGCTACTTGAATTAACAACGCAATTTCAATAATTGGCACGAGAATAAATAATAAAAACAAAAATCTAAACATAAGGCTCTCTAAATAGTGATCACTCAGTTGAGTTGATGAAATATAAATATGGGTTATCAGGTCTTTTTTCAAGGCTAGTGGTAAAGCAGTGTTGGCTAAATCGCCTGAACTCTGATTAAGCGATTTATTATCCGCAGTTTAGGTTAACTACACTTTGCCTTAGCTATCAGCTACTATGGCATTGGGCAGAGCAATCAATCAAAGGTTCAATATGACGACTCATTTTCGACTTATTTTTACCACTTGCGCAGATGTAAGTGAGGCACGCTCCATAGCTGAGCAATTAGTTAAGCTTAAATTAGCTGCGTGTGTGAACATTCTTCCAAATGTGGAATCTGTTTATATGTGGCAAGGAGAGGTTGCTTATGCAACCGAGTGTAAATTATTAATTAAAACGAAGTCAGAAAAAATGAATGAATTGATTCAAACTATCAAGCAATTACATAGTTATGAAATTCCTGAAATACAGGTTATTGATGTGGCCACTGGCAATTTAGCCTATTTTAATTGGATGGATGAGGTGCTTAATTAATGCGTTGTTTTCTTTTATTGCTTTGTGCGCTGTCGTTAATGCCAGCACAGGCTGCAACTAATAATTTATTAAGTGATTTGCTGCAGCCCAAAGAGCAAACATTTTTACCTGTTGATCAGGCATTTTCATTTGATTTTGATCAGCAAGGCAGCACACTTTTTGTTGGTTGGGATATTGCGCCGGGTTATTACCTATATAAAAAGAAGCTAGAAATTATTGGTAAAGGTGCTGATATTGAAGTGCCCGATCTTGGTAAAGGCGTGATCATTGAAGATGAGTTCTTTGGCAAAACAGCAGTGTTTTTTGATTCACTGAGTGTGATCAGTAAGCTAAGTAATATAGCTGAAGATGGCGTAATTAAAGTTCGCTATCAGGGCTGTGCTGAAGCAGGGCTATGTTACCCGCCAGAGATCATTACTATTCCATTGAGTACGATTGCCGGTGAAACCCCTACAACAGATAACGCGACAGCAGGCAATGCATTAGCTGCGCTTAACGCTGAATCAGCGGCTGCTGCAGAGAATGTTGTAACGCAAGATGATGACTCAGAAAAAGAATTAAACTTTACTGAAAAACTGGCCTCGCAAGGTTTGTTAGCGAACTTAGCGATTTTCTTTTTGGTCGGTATTGGTCTGGCATTTACGCCATGTGTATTTCCGATGTTTCCTATTTTGTCGAGCCTAATTGCAGGACAAAAAAATCTTTCCACTAGAAAAGCTTTTGCGCTTTCTTTTGTTTATGTGCAGGGTATGGCCGTTACGTATGCGGCGCTGGGCCTTGTGGTTGCATCACTTGGTGGTCAAGTGCAAGGTTATTTGCAGCACCCATATGTATTGATTAGTTTCAGTTTATTATTCGTTTTACTCGCTATGTCGATGTTTGGTTGGTACGAAATAAAGCTCCCTAGCGGCATGATGAATAAGCTCACACAAGTAAGTAATAATCAAAAAGGCGGCAACTACATTGGCGTGTTTTTAATGGGGGTTTTATCGGGTTTAATTGCGTCACCTTGTACCACTGCACCGTTATCAGCTGCGCTATTGTTTGTTGCGCAAAGCGGCGATTATTTAGTTGGCGGCTTAACTTTGTATGTGCTGAGTTTAGGGATGGGTATTCCGCTGCTGTTATTAGGCACCTCCGGCGGTAAATTATTGCCAAAAGCAGGCGGCTGGATGGAACAAGTTAAAACCCTGTTTGGTTTTATCATGCTGGTAGTGCCATTGATCTTGCTTGAACGTATTGTCGATGCAGACATCATATTACTTATGGCGGGCTTATTAGCATTAGCAACGGCCTTGTATTTACATCATTGGCAGAGCGCTCAAACACAAGGTAAGTTAAAAACTGCATTGTGGTTTGTTGCAACGTTATTAGTTGTTAGCGGTGTGAGCTTAACTAAAAACTATATATGGCCAACAGCGCAAGTTGTTAGTGCCGCAAATGGCGAGCAACAAGAGCGCGGCTTTAAATTAGTTGCTGACTTAGCTGAGCTCAAACAAGCAATAAATGATGCAAACAGTGATGGTCGTTTAGTGATGGTCGATTTATATGCAGATTGGTGTGTTGCGTGTAAAGAGTTCGAGAAATACACTTTTCCTGACGCTAAAGTACAAGGTGAGTTTGCAAACTTTGAGTTGTTAAAAATTGATTTGACCGAAAGTGATGATAAAACAATTGCTGTAATGGAAGAGTTTTCGGTATTTGGTTTACCCAGTATTTTGTTTTTTGATACACAAGGTGAAGAGCTTGCAGCACAGCGTGTGACGGGCTTTTTAAATGCCAAGGACTTTGCTGAGCATTTAGCAAAAGTGAAAAATAGCGCTAAATAAACATTTTTCGCACCGCTATTTTAAACGCCACTTTATATGAGTGGCGTTTTTGTTTTTGTGGTGGTTACTAGTGATTAGACCAGTATTTTGCTGCTATTTACATCGAACTGGCTATAATAGGTGGTTAACGTGAGAAATACTTGCTATTTTAGTTTTCCCCCTCTACATTTTGCGGGGATTTCTAATCAAAATGGCTTAACTCATTATTTATAGGATTATCGCGTATTATGGCTGCAAAATTTAAACTTTTAGTTATAAATGGCCCTAACTTAAACATGCTGGGTAAGCGTGAACCAGAAAAATACGGTTTACAAACACTGAGTGAGATTATGAGCGAACTAACTGAGTTTGCGCATGGTCTAGATGTTGAGCTAACGCATTTTCAAAGTAATAGTGAGCAAGCTTTAATTGAGCACATACATAGTGCATGGCAGGTCATTGATTACATTATTATCAACCCAGCGGCATTTACGCATACAAGCGTGGCTTTACGTGATGCGTTACTGGCTGTTGATATCCCGTTTTTTGAAGTGCACTTAACTAATGTGCACACGCGGGAAGCGTTTCGTCATCATTCATATTTTTCTGATGTGGCGCAGGGCGTGATATGTGGATTAGGCGCAATGGGTTATCGCGCAGCACTTGAAGCTGCGGTCAATCGGTTGCAAAACTCGAATTAATTTTAAACTAACAAACTAACAGGCGGGTCGTTCATGGATATTCGCAAGATCAAAAAACTAATTGAACTAGTAGAAGAATCAGGTATTGCTGAATTAGAAATCACCGAAGGTGAAGAATCAGTACGTATCAATCGTAATAATATGAGTGCAGGTCCTGCTTACGCTCCGCATTATGCACCACAGTACGCACCAGCACCGGCTCCAGCCCCTGCAGCTGCACCTGTTGCAAGCGCAGAAGCGGCAGCACCTGCCGGTCCTACTGGCCATCAAGTATTATCGCCAATGGTTGGTTCTTTCTATACAGCAGCTTCTCCTGAAGCGCCTTCATATGTAGAAGTGGGTTCACAAGTCAAAGTAGGTGATACGCTTTGTATCATCGAAGCGATGAAAATGATGAACCAAATTGAGTCAGATAAAGCGGGCACCGTGAAAGCGATTTTAGTTGAAAATGGCGAGCCAGTAGAATTTGATCAACCTTTATTCATCATTGAATAATAGCGCAACCTAAAAGGCCAACTCTAATGTTAGATAAAGTAGTCATTGCAAACCGAGGTGAAATTGCACTTCGTATATTGCGCGCCTGCAAAGAGCTTGGGATCAAAACGGTTGCTGTGCATTCAACGGCGGATCGCGATCTTAAGCATGTATTGCTTGCAGATGAAACAATATGTATTGGTAGACCTTCTGCCACTGAAAGTTACTTAGACATTCCGCGCATTATTGCGGCAGCTGAAGTAACCGATGCAGTTGCTATCCACCCGGGTTATGGTTTCCTTGCAGAAAACGCTGATTTTGCTGATCAAGTTGAACAAAGTGGTTTTGTGTTTATTGGTCCGCGCGGCGACACGATTCGTCTAATGGGCGATAAAGTATCTGCAATCGAAGCAATGCGTAAAGCTGGCGTACCATGTGTACCAGGTTCAGATGGTCCGGTATCGGATGATAAAGACCGCAACATGCAAATCGCTAAACGTATCGGTTACCCAGTGATCATTAAAGCCGCTGGTGGCGGTGGTGGTCGTGGTATGCGGGTTGTTCGCAGTGAAGCTGAGTTAATTGACTCAATCGCTTTAACGCAACAAGAAGCAAAACAGTTCTTTGGTAATAGCATGGTTTACATGGAAAAATTCCTTGAAAACCCACGTCATATCGAAGTTCAAGTATTGGCTGACGGGCAAGGTAATGCTGTTCACTTAGGTGAACGTGATTGTTCTATGCAACGTCGTCATCAAAAAGTAGTCGAAGAAGCGCCAGCACCAGGTATTACTGCTGAAGTGCGTAAGTTTATCGGTGAGCGTTGTACGCGTGCATGTATCGAAATCGGTTATCGTGGTGCGGGTACATTTGAGTTCTTATACGAAAATGGTGAGTTCTATTTCATTGAAATGAACACTCGTATTCAGGTTGAGCATCCAGTGACAGAAATGGTTACCGGTGTTGATTTGATCAAAGAGCAGTTAAAAATTGCAGCGGGCCAACCACTATCATTCACGCAAGACGATGTCGTTATTCGTGGTCATGCAATTGAGTGTCGTATTAATGCTGAAGATCCTGAAACGTTTATCCCGTCACCGGGTAAAATTACGCGTTTCCACCCAGCAGGTGGTTTAGGTATTCGTTGGGACAGCCATATTTATGCTGACTACACAGTGCCACCACACTATGATTCAATGATCGGTAAATTAATTACTTACGGTGAAAACCGTAATGTAGCAATTGCCCGTGCACGTAACGCATTGAATGAGCTTGTGATTGACGGTATTAAAACTAATACTTCATTACATAAGCGCATCTTAGCGGATGAAAACTTCCAAAATGGTGGTACTAATATCCACTATCTTGAGAAAAAATTAGGTCTATAGTCCTAATTACAAAAAAAACCGGCAACTTTGCCGGTTTTTTTGTGTCTATAAGTGTCGATTCTCGCCTTAGTAAAATAATCTGGTATGATTAACAAGTTATCGTTTTTAATACTATCCATGAGGTTAGAATGACGCACTGTGTTGGTTTTCAACTCGCTGATGAAGCTGCAACGGTTAAAATGGGCAATCAACTTGCTATGCTAATGGAGCAAGGTGCAGTTATTTACTTACACGGTGATTTGGGAGCAGGTAAAACCACTTTAACACGTGGTGTGATCCAAGGCTTTGGTCATCAAGGTAAAGTTAAGAGTCCAACTTATACGCTGGTGGAGCCTTATGAGTTGGCAACGGCCAATGTTTATCATTTTGATTTATATCGTTTAGGCGATCCAGAAGAATTAGAATACATGGGTATTCGAGATTATTTTTCGCCAACAGCTATTTGTGTGGTGGAATGGCCTGAAAAAGGCGGCGAGTTTATCCCAACACCAGACTTAGATATTACTTTACGTTATGTCGGCGATGCACGAGCAATTGAGATCCAAAGCATTAGCCCGCGTGGTCACAGTATCGTGGATAAACTCAAAAACCATAGTGAATAACAACAAATAATAAGGGTGTGAAGATACCGATGAGTCGAGTTGTCATAAAGTGGATGGGTGCTTTTTTGCTGTTAGCAATCAGTGCTAATCTCTATGCACAAAATACTATCAATAGTGTACGGGTGTGGCCATCGCCAGATAGTACGCGGGTAGTATTCGACTTAACGGATAAGCCCGACTTCAGTTATTTTATGCTAAAAAATCCACTGCGCTTAGTGGTCGATTTAGAAAATACAGATAAAATAAAAGACCTACCAACTATTCCCAGTAAGCATCAAATCGTCAGTAAACTACGTTACTCGAAAGCGAAAAGCAGCCAGGGGGTACGATTTGTTTTTGAGCTTACAGGGGCCGTTAAACCGGTGATTTTTGCACTGGCGCCAACGGGACCTTATAAAAATCGTTTAGTGGTCGACTTATATGACAAAAATCAAGCAGAGCCAGTAGCTGCAACGAGTAATACTGCGGTTAAAAAGCGTGAGCTTAATCAACAACGCGATATTATTATTGCTATTGATGCAGGCCATGGCGGCGAAGACCCTGGGTCAATTGGCCCCTCTGGTACTTATGAAAAAGATATCACACTACAAATTGCCAAACGCTTAGAGCGGATGATTGATGCTGAACGCGGGATGATTTCGCGAATGGTGCGAAGTGGAGATTACTTTGTCAAACTTAATACTCGCACTAGCCGTGCAAGGCAGAAAAAGGCTGACTTTTTAGTTTCAATTCATGCGGATGCATTTACTAGCCCGCAACCAAATGGCGCCTCTGTTTGGGTGTTATCACTTCGTCGTGCTAATTCAGAAATTGGTAAATGGATAGAAGATAAAGAAAAACATTCAGAGCTACTCGGTGGTGCTGCTGGAGTGATTAAAGACACGGCCAGTGAAAAGTACTTGGCGCAGGCGCTGTTGGATATGTCGATGGATCATTCGATGAAAACCGGTTTCAGCGTTGCTGAAGGCATGGTTCATGAGCTTAAAAAGGTCGCTAAGTTACATAAAAAAGAGCCGCAAGCGGCTAGCCTAGCGGTATTAAAGTCACCAGATATTCCATCTATTTTGGTCGAAACTGGGTTTATTTCAAACCCGCGAGAAGAAAAACTATTAAAAAGTGCTAATCACCAAGAGCGCTTAGCGAAAGCAATATTTACTTCTATCAAAAGTTATTATCTTAAAAATCCTCCGGATGATTCGCTGTTTGCGTCGTTAAAATCGCAATATCCTACTAAACATAAAGTTCGCCCTGGTGAGTCGTTAAGTTTGTTAGCTAGTCGCTATGGGGTATCTGTAGGTAAACTTAAACAAGTCAATCAATTAAAATCTAATACCTTGTTTATTGGTCAAGAGTTAGACATTCCGCAAAGTTAAAATCGTTAGGATCAGTATGAGCATTGAAATATTACCCGCGCGATTAGCTAACCAAATTGCTGCGGGCGAAGTGGTTGAGAGACCCGCATCTGTGGTTAAAGAACTCGTTGAAAATAGCCTAGATGCAGGCGCAACACGTATTCAAATTGATATTGAGCGCGGCGGTCATAAGCTTATTCGCATTCGTGATAACGGCTCAGGCATTGATAAAGACGAGCTCACGTTGGCGCTTTCTCGTCATGCTACTAGTAAATTAAAGTCCCTTGATGATTTAGAAAATATTTGTTCTTTGGGCTTTCGCGGCGAAGCATTGGCGTCTATTAGTTCGGTATCGCGTTTGACACTTAGCTCAAAAACCAAACAGCAAGAGGCGGCTTGGCAAGCATTTGCGCAGGGGCGAGATATGGCGGTGCAGATTAAACCCACTGCCCACCCTGACGGCACCACCATTGAAGTTAAAGACTTATTTTTTAATACGCCCGCTAGACGTAAATTTTTACGCACCGAAAAAACCGAATTCACTCACATTGATGAGTTAATAAAGCGTATTGCCCTGAGCCGTTTTGATGTGTCAATTACCCTCACCCATAACGATAAAGTAGTGCGTCAATATCGTGCTAAAACCGACCCTGCACAGGCTATTGCTCGGGTCGCTCAGGTTGCAGGTAAAGCCTTTGCTGAGCAGGGGTTATATATTGAGTCAGGCGATACAGGCTTGCAGCTACATGGTTGGGTGCTACCAGTTGGCTCGAGTAATACTACGCAATATACCTATGTAAATAATCGTATGATGCGCGATAAGCTTATTTCTCATGCCATTCGTCAAGCGTTCGAAGAAGTCGCAGGCCAAGAAGAGCTACCGGGCTTTGTTATTTATATCGACATTGATCCGCGTCAAGTGGATGTAAACGTGCATCCTGCGAAACACGAAGTGCGTTTTCATCAAGGTCGCTTAGTGCATGATTTTATTCTGCAGGCAATTAAACAAGTCGTGGTGCCGCTTCAAGATGAGTTTGCTGGTGTTACTCAGCATGTTGATTCGCAACACAGCGATGCTAAAGCAGCGCATACAGCAACACCCGCTCACTCCAGCAATACAGCAGGCAGTTTGTTTGATTATCCTAAGTCGCACTTACAACCAGCGGAGCAAGCTCGCTACGGTGCTAATTTAGCACCTAGTGGTGGTGGATATACAGGTTCAAGCGAGCGAAGTAAGCAAGCGAGCCGGACAAATCATCAAGATGTGAATGCGTTTTATCAAGGGGTCAATGAGCAACACGCCAGCCATTTTGATCAACCTATTGGCGTTACTCAAGAAGTAGCACCATTGTTACAGACGCAAAGTGCGCAGCCGTTGCTGGTACAAAGTGATGGCGGTTGTGTATTTAGCCTGCAACAGCAATTATATTGCTCACACTTTAAATATTTATTAGTCAATGATTGGCTTGAGCTTATTGCTGAGCAAGGCAGCTTAGAAGGAAAAGCCTTACTATTGCCTGTGCGAGTTAATATCAGTAAAGAAGACAGCCAAAGCTTAACACAGCAACAATCATGGTTTACCTTGCTGGGCTTTGAGTTATTGATTGAAAAGCAATTTGTGATGGTTAAAAAGTTGCCACAGAGTTTGTATCTGCTTGATGTGAGCCAAGCCGTAGATGCGCTATTAAAAGCCACTAAGGCTGAGCTTAATAGTGTGGAGCAATGGCTAAACTGGCAGCTTAGCCAAGTGCCCGAGCGCTTTTTTGCCAGCCAAGCTTTTGCCTTGGCGGTTACGCGAATGCAAAATAATCCGCAAACAATCCAGCGTTTATCTGCAAAAGCAGTTAAAATAGATTTAAGTTATTTTTTAGCACAGTTAGATTAAGGTTATTGAGTTGAGTAATTTACCGGTCATTTTTTTAATGGGCCCAACCGCTGCAGGCAAAACTGCATTAGCAATCGCCTTATGCCAACATTTAAAAACTGAAATAATCAGCGTCGATTCAGCCTTAGTGTATAAAGATATGAACATAGGTACGGCAAAACCTGATCAACATGAGTTAGCGCTTGCGCCACATCATTTAATTGATCTAATCGACCCTAGTGAAAGTTACTCAGTAGCTGATTTTCGTCGTGATGCAATTGAAAAGATTGACCAATTTCACCAACAAGGTAAAGTGCCTGTATTAGTTGGTGGTACAATGATGTACTTTAAAGCATTAATTGATGGATTATCGCCATTACCTGAAGCATGCTCGGTAGTACGAGCAGAGCTTGAGCAACAAGCTAAGCAACATGGCTGGCCGGCACTTTATAAAGAGCTTGAGATAATTGATCCGCAAGCGGCACAAAAAATGAGCGAGAATGACTCGCAACGCATTAACCGCGCCCTTGAAGTTTACCGATTAACGGGTAAAACAATGACTGAATTACAAAAAAGTAAGCAGCCGAGTTTACCGTATACTTTTCATCAATTTGCTATTGCGCCTGATGATCGCGCCGATTTACACCAGCGAATTGAACAAAGGTTTAAAATAATGCTTGAGCAGGGGTTTGAAAATGAAGTTTCATCCCTATATCAACGTAAGGATTTACACCCTAACTTACCTTCCATTCGTTGCGTGGGTTATAGACAAATGTGGGATTACATTGCTGGCGAGATTGATTACGATGAAATGGTCTTTCGCGGTATTGCAGCAACACGACAGCTTGCTAAGCGTCAATTGACGTGGTTAAGAGGTTGGCCCGATGTAACGTGGTTAACAACGGGTGATGAAGAAAACTTGCAACGTGTTGTAAGTTCGCTAAGCTAGTAGTAGTTGAAATTTTTTAGCTTTGTTAAATGAGTTCAGCCACTTAATTATAATAACACCTAGAACGAAGGAAAATAACATGGCAAAAGGCCAATCGTTACAAGACCCATTTTTGAATGCGCTACGTCGTGAGCGTATTCCAGTATCAATCTTTTTGGTTAATGGCATCAAACTACAAGGTAAGATCCAGTCATTTGATCAATTTGTTATTTTACTAGAAAACACCGTGAATCAAATGGTGTATAAACATGCGATTTCTACCGTAGTTCCTGCTCGTGCTGTTAACTTCCAAGGTATTCAAGGAAGCGAAGACGGTGAAGAGCCTGAAGCTGGAAATTTTTAAATTAGGAGCATAATGTTTGTTTGACCGTTATGAAGCCGGCGAACAGGCAGTCTTAGTTCATATCGACTTTCCAAAAGAAGGGGATCGTGAAGATCTTCATGAATTGGAAATGTTGGTATCTTCTGCTGGTGTTAGCAGTTTGGCGGTTGTGCAAGGCAGCCGTCAAGCACCACATCCGAAACTATTCGTCGGTACCGGAAAGGCTGAAGAAATCGCTGAGATTGTCAAAATCCACAACGCAGATGTCGTCATTTTTAATCATCAACTCAGACCGTCACAGGAACGCAATTTAGAACGCGTTTGCCAATGTCGTGTGCTTGATAGAACGACGCTTATTCTTGATATTTTTGCGCAACGTGCACGTACCCATGAAGGTAAGTTGCAGGTTGAGCTAGCACAATTGCGTCATATGTCGACGCGTTTGATCCGAGGCTGGACGCATCTTGAACGCCAAAAAGGCGGGATCGGTTTGCGCGGGCCTGGTGAAACTCAGCTAGAAACAGATCGACGTTTATTGCGAGTTCGTATTCAAAGTATTCGCGCGCGTTTAGAGAAAGTGGCAGTGCAGCGTGAGCAAGGTAGACGTGCTCGTAACCGCAATGAAATTCCTACGGTGTCGTTGGTAGGGTATACCAATGCGGGTAAGTCGACGCTATTTAATCGCATTACTAACTCTAATGTGTATGCTGCTGATCAACTGTTCGCGACGCTTGATCCAACTTTACGCAAACTCGAAATAGAAGATGTTGGTTCGATAATTTTAGCCGATACCGTTGGCTTTATTCGCCATTTACCCCATGACTTAGTTGCCGCATTTAAAGCGACGCTAACCGAAACTCGTGAAGCTGATTTACAACTTCATGTGGTCGATGTTGCGGATCATCGTCGTAAAGAGAATATTGAACAGGTACAATCGGTTCTTAAAGAAATAGAAGCTGATGAAGTGCCGCAATTGTTGGTTTACAACAAAATTGATGCGCTTGAAGATATTGAACCACGTATTGACCGTGACGATGAAGGCATGCCTATTAGAGTATGGTTGTCGGCACACAGTGGCGCAGGGTGTGAACTATTGTCTGAAGCTATCAGCGAGCTGTTAGCAAAGAAAATGTTTGTTCATACGCTTAAATTAGCTCCGCAATATGGTCGTTTACGTGCTGCGTTGTTCAATTTAAATGCCGTGCATCAAGAAGACTTTGATGAACAGGGTCATTGGTTACTTGCTACTCGACTGCCTATGGTAGAATGGAATCGTTTAAGAAAAGAGTTTGGTCCTGAAATCGACGCTTTTATTTCGTAATTCGAAAAAACTACTGCACAATGTCATTTTTAGTATGAGAACTGCGG
Organism: Pseudoalteromonas sp. SG44-17; assembly: GCF_014164235.1. Lineage (NCBI taxonomy): Bacteria > Pseudomonadati > Pseudomonadota > Gammaproteobacteria > Alteromonadales > Pseudoalteromonadaceae > Pseudoalteromonas > Pseudoalteromonas sp. SG44-17. Next base: position 32,225 of record NZ_JACJEV010000026.1, read on the forward strand.
TATTTTTGTTAGATTTAACGTAATTACCTAAATTATTTAGATAACAATGGAGTATAGCTATGGCCTGGAATGAACCGGGTAATAATGGCAATGACAAAGATCCGTGGAACAAAAAAGGCGGACGTGATCAAGGCCCACCTGACTTAGACGAGGTGTTTCGTAAATTCAGCAGCAAGTTTGGTGGCTTATTTGGCGGTAATAAATCCGGCAATGGCGGCGGCGGACTTGGTGGAGCTGGTCTTTCATTTGTACTGATCATTGCTGCAATTGTATGGGCATTGAGTGGTATTTATACCGTGAAAGAAGCAGAGCGCGGCATCGTTTTACATTTTGGTCAATTTGACCGCATTGCAGATCCAGGTCTGCGTTGGAAAATGACGTTTATTGAAACGGTAATTCCGGTAGATATTGAAGCCGTTCGCTCATTATCGACGTCTGGTTTTATGCTCACTGAAGATGAAAACGTGGTAAGCGTTGAGTTTCAGGTGCAATACCGTGTAATTGACCCTTTCCTATACAAATTTAGTGTAACTAATGCTGATTCTAGCTTAGAAGAAGCGCTAGAGAGTGCACTGCGTTATGTTGTTGGTCATTCAAAAATGGACCAAGTATTAACAAATGGCCGTGAGGTTGTGCGTCAAAATACCTGGGATGAACTGAATAAAATCATCGAACCGTATAACTTAGGCTTGATCGTAACTGACGTTAACTTTAAAGACTCACGCCCACCGGCTGAAGTTAAAGACGCGTTTGATGATGCCATTGCCGCACAAGAAGATGAACAACGTTTTATTCGTGAAGCTGAAGCATACGCGCGTGAAATTGAGCCACGTGCTCGTGGTCAAGTTACCCGTATGACGCAAGAAGCTGAAGGTTACGGCGAGCGCATTATTTTAGAAGCACAAGGTGAAGTCGCGCGTTTTGAAAAGCTATTACCTGAATATCAGGCTGCTAAGCGTGTAACCCGTGAGCGTTTATATATTGATGCCATGGAAGAAGTGCTAGGTAACAGTTCAAAAGTGTTAGTTGATGTTAAGGGCGGCAATAATATGATGTATTTACCGCTTGATAAAATCATGGATAAGCAAGGGAACGCAACCCGTGTTGCATTACCTAGCTCAAGTGATATTAACGACTTACGCAATAAAGTTAATACATCGCGCAATAGCACTGTGAACTCAAGTTCAGACCGCTTTGGTGCTGATCGCTTTAACGACGGGAGATAAGCGCAATGAAAAACTTTAGTTTAGTTATATTACTAGCGGCCGTTGTGTTGTCTTTTTCGTCAGTGTTCGTAGTACCTGAAGGGCAAAAAGCAATTGTTATGCTATTCAGCAAAGTGCAAAAAGACAGTGATGATAAAGCAATTGTTTATGGTCCTGGCTTACAATTCAAAGTACCTTTCTTTAGTCAAGTACGTCGTATTGATGCGCGTATTCAGACATTAGATGGTGCACCGGATCGTTTTGTTACTAGTGAGAAAAAAGACTTAATAGTTGATTCGTTTGTAAAATGGCGTGTTAGTGATTTTAGTGCTTTTTACTTACGTGCCCGTGGTGATAAGCAATACGCTGAAGCACTACTTAAGCAAAAAGTAAATAATGGTCTACGTACTAACTTTGGTTCACGTACTATCCGTGAGATTGTTTCCGGTGAACGTAGCGAGTTAATGGAAGAAGCATTAGTTCAAGCTTCTGAAAGTGCTCAAGAGCTAGGTATTGAAGTACTTGATGTACGTGTTAAGCAAATCAATTTACCGTCAGAAGTGAGTAATTCGATTTACCAACGTATGCGTGCAGAGCGTACTGCTGTTGCTAAAGAGCATCGCTCTGAAGGTCAAGAAAAAGCCGAAACGATTCGTGCTGACATTGACCGTCGTGTCACAGTAATGCTGGCTGATGCTGAGCGTAATGCCCGTACCGTTCGCGGTGAAGGCGATGCAAAAGCTGCGGCTATTTATGCCAATGCGTACAATAAAGATGCTGAATTCTTTGGTTTTGTACGTTCATTAGAGGCCTATAAAAAGACCTTTAAAGATAAGCAAGACGTAATGGTATTATCACCAGACAGTGACTTCTTTAGATATATGAAAGGTGCTGCAGCGCAGTAATCTTTTCTAAATCTAGCACAAATCCAAACCCTGTGTATGCAGGGTTTTTCTTTTAGTAAGATGAATTTTTATGAGTAACTTAATGTTATTCAACCAGTTAATTTTTATTGCAAAGGTCGTTGTACGACTGCGCAGAAAAAATAACCTAAACGGGGGTGATCTTTCCCCTCATTATCTGGTAAAATCTCGTCCTAATTTTTTCTAAGTGAATTTACAATGGGTAAAAACGTTGTTGTATTAGGCACCCAATGGGGTGACGAAGGTAAGGGTAAGGTAGTTGACCTCCTTACAGACAAAGCATCTTTAGTAGTTCGTTACCAAGGTGGCCATAACGCTGGTCATACACTGGTAATCGAAGGTGAAAAGACAGTTTTACACCTTATTCCATCGGGTGTATTACGTGACAATGTTAAGTGTGTGATTGGTAATGGTGTTGTTGTTTCACCAGAAGCGCTAATGAAAGAGATTGGCATGCTTGAAGAACGTGGCGTACCAGTACGTGAACGTTTATTGATCAGTGAAGCATGTCCGCTTATTTTGCCTTTCCACATCGCATTAGATGTAGCTCGTGAAAAAGCACGTGGTAATAAAGCGATTGGTACAACAGGTCGCGGCATAGGTCCTGCTTATGAAGATAAAGTAGCCCGTCGTGGTTTGCGTATCGGTGACTTATTCAACCCTGAATTATTCGCTGCGAAGCTTAAAGAAGTATTGGAATACCATAACTTTACTTTAGTAAATTATTACAAAGTAGATGCGGTAGATTTCCAACAGACGTTTGATGATGCAATGGCTGTTGCAGATATCCTTAAAGCAATGGTTGTTGACGTAACTGAGTTACTTGATCAAACGCGTCTAGCGGGCGACAACATCTTGTTTGAAGGCGCGCAAGGTACATTACTTGATATCGATCACGGTACTTACCCATATGTAACGTCTTCAAATACTACTGCTGGTGGCGTTGCTACAGGTGCTGGTTTTGGTCCGTTAAATCTTGATTATGTACTAGGTATTATCAAAGCTTACACCACGCGTGTTGGTTCTGGTCCTTTCCCTACCGAGCTTTACGACGGTTTAGAAAAACAAGACCCAGTTGGTAAGCACTTAGGTACCGTAGGTCATGAGTTTGGTGCAACGACTGGTCGCTTACGTCGTACTGGTTGGTTAGATGCTGTGGCTATGCGCCGTGCAGTACAAATTAACTCTATCTCAGGTTTTTGTTTAACTAAACTAGACGTGTTAGATGGTCTAGAAACACTAAAAATCTGTACTGGTTATCAGTTAGAAGATGGCACTATCACTAATGTGACGCCACTTGCTGCTGAAGGTTATGATAAAGTAACGCCAGTTTATGAAGAGATGCCTGGTTGGACTGAAAATACAGTGGGTGCTACTACTGTTGAGCAGCTACCAAAAGCGGCACTTGATTACATCAAACGCATTGAAGAAATCACCGGTGTACCTGTTGATATTATTTCTACAGGTCCTGACCGTGTAGAAACTATGGTATTACGCAGTCCGTTTGCATAATTACTAATAGTACTAAAAAAGCTGCCTTGTGCAGCTTTTTTTGTGTCTGGGGATAGTGTTTATAATAAATAAGCTATTTATAAATTTCATTATGGAACGATCTTTGTATAAACTTTAGCAAGATGGTTTTTAATTTAAAGTGACCTAAATGCGTTTGTTAACTTGTTTATCATTAGTGCCGTTATCGTTTTTGCTGGCAAGCCACGCCAAGTCTGAAGAGACCATAGCTGCCGTGCCACTATATACAGAAACTGAGCTGCTTGCTTTGATCAATAGTAATACACATCTTGCGCGTGTAAAGGCAGATGACTGCCAGTTAGTACAAGATATCGAAGCACGAGCCAATAAAATGGCACTGCCTTCTTATCAATTTTTATATGGCGATATGCTGGCGTATGCGGTGTGTGTTGATCGTAATGTAGAGCTTGGTGTGTATTATATGCGTCAAGCAGCGCAGCAAGGCTTAGCGGCGGCATTAGAGCAACTCGGGCGATACTATGACACGGGTCGATTAGTGCAAAAGGATAAAGCGCTTGCTGTGACTTACCTACGTGAAGCTTCATCACAAGGTAATTTAAAAGCACAATTGCGGTTAGTTAATTTATTTAATCAAGGCTATGGCAGTCCACGTGATTACGAAGACGCATATCGTTGGTTATTTCATAGTATGGTTGCAGATAAAGCAACCCATAAAAAGATTGAACGCTCGCTAGCCCAATTGGCGCAAAAAATGCCCGATAGTGTTGTCGCGCGAGCACGCTTGCCGATGTAGGTATGAGCTGATCAGTTAGCAAGTTGAAAGTAAAAGGGCTAGGTGTGATACCTAGCCCTTTTCGTTTTACTCTTTTATTTCTTTCGGTTCTTTGTTTTTGCCATTATTAGGATCTTTCAATACCGACATTTTTGGTGGCAGCATCGCGACGACACGTTCACCTTCTTGCGGCGGTTTTTCCATATTAATAGTAAACGGACGCAGTTTGATAGGGCTATCATCATCACTGTCTTTGTCACCATTGAGGATGAATAACGGAATTGCATCGCTGTTCATCTCTTGGTATTTGCCCCAGTTAAACTCTTCAGAAATTCGCGTTACACTGACCTTGCCGCCTTTGGCAATTAAGCTACTTAAACGTGCATAAGAGCCGCTGTCACCAAACAAAATTTGCCGAGATAGAAACGTCGCGCTGTCTTTGTTTGCTTTGGCGTGAGAGGTAGAAGAACGCAATGAAAAGACGTTCTTTTCATTCAATAAATGTGAAAAATACTGCACGCCTAGCGCGTTATGATGGCGGTTTGGCGAAAGCGCCATTACGCTGCGTAGAGTTGTCAGGGGTAAGTAACGTTCAGCATGTTCTGATTGCGGGTTACCATAATAACAAGGCAGCCCATCCATACGTGCCATGCGGCAGTTTTCCCAAGCTGGATCTGATAAGTGTACTTGAATATTTTGCTCTTTTAGCCCACAAGCAATGGCACGAGCGACATGGTTTGCACCAATGATCAAAATAGTATTAGGTGAAGGCTGACGAACACCTAATAGCTTCGCAATCGGAATCGCAGTTAAGCTTTGCAGAACTACTGTGATAATAATAACGGTAAAAATCAGTGGCACCATTTTCTCGGCGTCAGCAACACCAGCTTCCATCATACTAATAGCAAAAACAGAGCCTACCGCTGCTGCGACAATACCGCGCGGAGCAATCCACGCGAGTACTAAGCGAGATTTAATTGGTAGCTCAGTGCCGAAAGTGGAGATCGCAATACACAATGGGCGAGCGATAAATAATACGATAGCCAAAAAGATAAACACATCGGCATCAAGCATCATTAAATCAGCTAATTCTAAACGCGCAGCAAGCAAAATGAATAAGGTTGAAATTAAGATCATAGACAGATCTTCTTTAAACTCTAAAACAGAATCAATTTCTAAATCGTCTTGGTTCGCTAACCAAATACCAAATACAGTAACCGCTAATAGACCTGACTCATGGCTCAAATGATTTGAGACTGTAAAGCTAATAAGTACCAGAGCTAAGATGCCGAATTTATGTAATTCAAATGGTAGCCATTCGCGGCGGATCAGTAACGTTGTAAGCCAACCTGCGACCACGCCAATAGATAAACCGACTCCTAAGGTTTTAAACAAGGCGATTACGGTATGGATAAACACTTCACCTTGACCAACTAGCATTACCGCTTCAAATACTAAAACCGCAAATAAAGCACCAATTGGGTCAATAACAATGCCCTCCCAGCGTAGTATGCGATCAATGTCTTGGGTTGGCCGCATTGAGTTTAATAGCGGTGCAATAACTGTTGGGCCAGTAACAACCAATACCGCACCGAGCACCGCTGCTACACGCCAGTTGAGTTCTAAAATCCAATAGGCACTTAGGCTTATCACTATACAAGTCGTAATCATGCCAATAGAGCACAAGTTACGGACTACCTTGCCAATACCTTTGAGTTCTCGAAAGTGTAGAGTTAAAGAACCTTCAAATAAGATCACCGCAACACTGAGCGAGACCACAGGAAAGAGTAAATCACCAAGCAGTGCATCTGGATCAAGTAAACCCGTAGCAGGGCCAAGCAATAGGCCTGTAAGTAACAAAAATAAAATAGCTGGGACACGAAAACCCCATGCTATCCATTGGGCGAGAACCGAACATAGAGCGATCCCTGCGATATAAATAGCTGACATAGATGAAGTATTCCTTATTTATTACAACAGTTAGGAGTAAACCTTTCGATACTTATAATACAGGGGTATACACGTGTATGTTAATTTTTCCTAATAGAATTTTAGCTGTTTACGAACTTATTTGTAGAAGAAATGATAATTTATTGGTTTTGAAATATTTGAAACAAATTAAACTCTGTTTAACTAACTGAATCTTATAGACTTTAAAATTTATTAGCTGCAATAGTAAGCCGAGTGAATAAAATATAGTCTTGATCTTTAGGCTAAAAGTAGCGTAATATAGTTAGTGTTCAAACAATTAGTCATCTAATTAGTTACTTGTTAGGTCTAAGCGAATACATATAGTTATTTTTAAGTTGCTTTAAATTACAACAACTTAGATTGAGGTCACTATATTTATATGCTTAAAAATCAATTTGTTAATTGTTTTGAATGCAGTTTGTACAATTTTACTCATTTTTAGTAATTAGTTAATTTGAACATAAATTACATTTTATTGTGATTCATATTGTTTGAGTTGAACTGTTACTTACTCAATATTTGACACCCATCGTGGTGAGCAAATCTCGGTCCTTGAGTCATCACCCTATCTGTTGGTGTACCAGACTTTAGAGGCTCTATGTATGTTGTTAATAAAAAAGCTTCACACAGCTTTTTACAGCGATGCATAAACAACACTTTTTATTTACTTTATAACTGTTCAGTCTTAATGATTGAGCCAAAGTTATGCTATATCTAACGCACTTTGTTAATTAACTAAGTGAGCGTTTCCGGCTGAGTATTAAAAAGTGATGGCTAAAGAAAGTGAGCAAAAGCAAGTGCAAATTGTTAACTCGTAACCTAGGTAAACACTAGGTGGTTGTTTTCAGATTTATCCAAACTAGGGTAAGTCACAGTTAAAATGGAAAGTTGAACATTTATGCAAAAGTTAAATTGGCGACGTATCGTATTAAAAGTAGGTAGCGCATTGATTGCACCTGATCAAGATGGTTGTCGCTCACGCTATTTATTAACCATCGCTCAGTTTATTGTTCGTTGTCGTAGTCAAGGAATTGAAGTTATTTTAGTTTCGTCAGGCTCAGTTGCCGCTGGCGCGCATTTATTTCCGAAGACACAAGAGCGCACTGTGGCAATGAAAAAAGCCATGGCAGCAGCAGGGCAAACCGAAATGATGGCTATGTGGGACCGCTTTTTTGATTTCCCATCGGCGCAGATTTTATTAACTCATGGTGACTTACGTGACCGTGAGCGTTATGAGAGTATTAGAGAAACTGTTTTCACTTTGTTGGATCATGGTGTGCTGCCAATCATGAATGAAAATGATACGGTGACAACTGATGATTTAAAAGTCGGTGATAATGATAACTTATCGGCAATGGTCGCTGCTGCAGCAGATGCTGATGCATTGATGATTTTTTCAGATGTGGATGGGCTTTATGATAAAAACCCTAATCTGCACGATGATGCAATATTACTGCCTGAAATTAAATCAATTGATGAATCAATCTATGCTATGGCAGGATCTGCTACCAGTGCGGTTGGTACAGGTGGTATGAAAACTAAAATTGAAGCAGCTGAAAAAGCGACTTCACATGGTATTACTACTTATATAATTAATGGTTTTAAAGAGCAGACATTTACAAAACTGCTGGAAGGTGAGAACCCAGGTACTATTTTCTTACCATACGAAAAACCGATGCAAGAAGCTGTTCACTGGATGACTCATACTGCAAGTGAGCAAGGTGAAGTCGTTGTCGCAGGTTCATACGATGAATCTTTAGAAGGTGAAACTGGCTGTATCCGTGGCGATGAAATTGTCGCAGTGCATGGTGAGTTTGCAATAGGCGATACCATTTTGGTACGTAGCAGCGACGGCACTCGATTAGCCAAAGCAACTGCAAATTACAGTAGTTGTTTATTGAATTTTATAGCTGATAACGAACAAAGCGAATTTAGCGACAAGATGCAAGATTCGATTGGTCCCGTTATTTCAGAGAAAGATATCGCATTATTGGAGAAGTCATGAGTTTAATTACAGATATTTCACGTCAGGCAGCAAAAGCGGCACATCAGTTAGCCTTACTCGATACCGAGACTAAAAATCAGGTGCTACTGGATATGGCTGCAGCATTACGCCAACAAAAAGCATTTATTATTAAAGAAAACGAAAGTGATTTAGCCGCAGCCCGTGATAACAATCTAGCAGCCGCTATGATTGACCGTTTAACGCTTAATGACGAACGTATTGAAGCGATGGCTGAAGGCATTGAAGTGATTGTAAGCCTTGATGATCCGGTGGGTCAATTACGCGATATTACTGAACGTCCTAACGGGATTAAAATTCGTAAAATGCGTGTACCACTTGGTGTGGTATGTATGATTTATGAAGCGCGTCCAAATGTAACCGCTGATGCTGGAGCGTTATGCTTCAAATCAGGTAATGGGGTTATTTTACGTGGTGGTAAAGAGGCGCTTAAAAGCTCGCAAGCAATTGCTAGTGTTATGCATCAAGTATTAGAGCAGCATAATTTACCGGCAGCGTTAATCTCCGTTATTCCAGATCCAGACCGCGGATTATTAATGGAATTGATGCAGCAACGTGACAGCATTGACTTAATTATTCCACGCGGCGGCGAAGGGCTAATTAACTTTGTAACAGATAACAGTACAATTCCTGTGATCCAGCATTTTAAAGGTGTGTGTCATTTATACGTAGATAAAGACGCTGACTTAGAAGTGGCGATTAACTTGCTACTGAACGGTAAAACTCAGCGTACTGGCGTATGTAATGCATTAGAAGGACTTGTCGTTCATCAGGATGTTGCAGATGAGTTTTTAAATTTATGTGCTGTTGTATTACGCCAAGAAGGTGTAAAAATAAATGCAGATAGCCAAGCCGCACAATATTTTGATGATGCAACAGTGCTTGCGCCAGAGGAATTTGGCGAAGAATATTTAGATTTAGAAATCGCTATTCGTGTAGTACCAGATTTTGCTGGTGCAATTGAGCATATTGCGCAATTTGGTTCAAACCATACGGAAGTTATTTGCACTAAAAACCAAGCCGCGGCTGAATTGTTCCAGCGCAGTGTTGATGCCTCAGTTGTGATGGTTAATACCTCATCACGCTTCTCTGATGGCTCACAGTTAGGTTTAGGTGCAGAGATTGGTATCGCAACGTCAAAACTACACGCTTACGGTCCAATGGGCTTAGAATCATTAACGACGGAGAAATACCTCGTCAATGGTGTAGGTCAAATTCGCGAATAATTGGTAGTCGAATAACCAAATTAAAATGCCGAGTTTATGCTCGGCATTTTTGATCGTAAATACCATGCAGCGCACAACTGATAGCTAAAAAATAACTAACATAAAATAAACAGTTTTTTGATTAAAATGAGAAAGATTTAAAAATTGAATTTGGCATGAGAGCCATAGTGACAAAAATTGAAGAGTAGGAAAGTGGTGGAGCTAAGCAGGATCGAACTGCTGACCTCCTGCGTGCAAGGCAGGCGCTCTCCCAGCTGAGCTATAGCCCCACATTCCTAAAGTTACGAATTTCGTAACCTACTTGAGGTTCCGTTTCAAGCGGGACGAACTTTAATGAGATTTCTAAATTTGGTCAAGTATTATTTATATATTTTTTGAATTTTTACGCAAACAATGAATTTTTGGTAGACTAACGGTCACTGGATAACAGGAATGATACTAATAATGAAAAAATACGCGTTGATGTTACTCGTTTTACTCTGTGGTTGTGCTAGCCAAAGTGATGAGCCGCCTTTTGAAATTAATAATAAACAGTTACACACTAAATTAGATGAGCAAGGTAATAAGATTTTTGCTTATGTGGTATCGGTTAAAGCCAATAGTCGCGCAAATTTAAACTTAGATCGACCACTGACACGCCAGCAATTTAAAAACTTTGCAGAGCAAGAATATTTTGAAGAATCAAATAGCTTAAAATTAGAATTAGAAGATCAAGCCGTGCACTTATTAAAACAAGAGTTGCATGACAAAAAATATTGTCGCAACGATAAATATGAGATAAATGAAGTATTGTGGCGAGATTTAAGTGTACGCTTGATGGGGCGTTGTTTATAAATGTTAGCGGATAAAAGTAAATTAGCGGCGCTGTTAGCGCATTTAAATATCAATTATGACGTTATCGAACACCCTGCATTACATAGTAGTCTTGCTGCAGATGAATTAATGGTGGAACGGCCCGGAACGCGATTAAAAAACTTATTTTTGCGTGATAACGAAGGTAAAAAGCATTTTTTGGTGATCACCGCACATGACAAGCAGTTAGACTTAAAATCACTGGCTAAATATCAAGGCTTGTCACGCTTAGGGTTTGCCTCTGATGAGCGCTTAGCACGCTTTTTAAAAGTCGCACCTGGATGTGTATCTATGCTTGCTCTGATGAATGATAAGCAAAATGATGTCACTTTATGGCTTGACCAAGACATATGGTTTGGTGATCTATTTCATTGTCATCCATTTGAGAACACCCAAACATGGTTATTAAAAAAAGCCGATTTAGACGCTTTTTTTGCTACCACAGGGCATCAGCCTAAAGTGGTTTTTTTACCCGCTAGATAAGCCGAACTTACTAAAATTAATCCGCATATACAGACTAATAATAACGAGGCCATAAATGCGATATGGCCAAGTTGTTGATATACCAAGCCTGGTACAAAAGAGCCTAAAGCCCCGCCACTATAATAAAACGACACATAAGCACCATTAGTGACACTCGGTGGTGCACTGCTTATTTTATTAACCAGTGGCGCTGCGGTTGAATGAATAATAAACATCGCGCCGCAAAAACCAGTGAATGCCAGTAAAAAAATCACTAATTGTGAGCTCATCAAAAATACTAGTGTAGTGCTGTAAAAAGCAAATATAGCAGACAATAAATGCCACGGTGAAATACTCTTTTTTAATAACCAAGGAGTCGCAATAGAGGCGAGGGCGCCAATCAAGTAACCGCTATAAACTAAGCCAATATCACGGATATTAGTAATTAAAAAAGTGTCTTGTAAAATGAACGGTAAATAATTTAATAACGCAGCAAACCAAAAAAACATACAAAACACCGCACCATATAATTTTAATACCGCAGCATTCGCGAGCTGTTTTAAATAATTTAATGGGGAAAGAGTGCTGTTAACAATGGCTGTTTGATTACGTGGAATACTCAGTGCAAAGCTAATTAAACCTGCGGCAATAACAAAATAGAAGCTTTGCCAAGTCCATAAATCAGCAAAAATAGCCGCTAACACTCGGCCAAAGTAACCCCCAGCAATTGTACTGCCAATATAGAAGGTCATATTCTTTTGCAAACTATCAGCTTGATAAGTGCTGCCTATGTAAGTGGTCATTGCGGTGAGTGCGGCAGGCAAGGTTAAACCTTGTAAAAATCGTAGTAACAGTAATAACTCAAAACTGGGGGCATAGGCAAAAGCAACACAGGTAACAGCTAGTACTAGCATCGCGTAGCGAAGAATTGTTAAAGGGTTACGTTTAGCTAGTAATAAGCCGTATACCAAAGGAGCAATCGCCAAAGGGAGCATAGTTGCCGTCATCAAGCTACCTGCGGTTGCAGGACTAACTGAAAATTGCTCTGCAAATAAGCTTAATAATGGCTGCGGTGCATAGAGCACGAAAAAGATAAACAGCGAGCAAACTAATAAATGACCGAAACGCATTTTATTGGCCCTACTACAAAAAACACAGCTTAACCTGATTGATATTAAATTCAACCTCAACGCGTTCTTTAAGTGGTTACTTTTATTCTAGAAATAAGTATTTATTGCGCTAAATCAGGTTTTCAATCACAACACTTTGCTAGATTAATGGCCACAGCACTATGATTTGTTTTAATTGGTGATTAAAATAAAGCTAATATCAGTTTTTAATGGAACAAAGCTATGGGTTCATTACAAGACCAATTGCTACAAGCAGGATTAACCACATCACATAAAGCTAAAGTTGCTAAAAGTGAAAAGCGTAAGCAACAAAAAAAGCCAAAAAAAGGGGCGACCAGTAACCCTAGTGATCTGCAAAAGCATATTCAGCAAACAAAGTTAGAACAGCAGAAAAAAGCAGAAGAATTAAATCAAGCTCGCCAAGGTGAGTTAAAGCAACGTGAGCAAGTTGCCCGCGTAAAGCAGATATTAGAACATCATAATCAAGATTCGATTCGTGGTGAGCGGACTTTCAATTTTACTTACGAAAATAAAGTCAAAGAGCTCGACGTAAATGAACAAACGCAAAAAGCCTTGTCAGGTGGCCGACTGGCAATTTGTGTATTGGAAGGGCAGTTTTTTGTACTTGAAGATGAGCCAGCCCGTAAAGTGGCAGAAGTTGATGAAAAGTACATCGTGTTTCATGTAGAACCTGAAGACAAAGGCAAAGATGCTGATGACCCATACGCTGATTTTGAAGTACCAGATGATTTAGTATGGTAGCCTAAGAGATGACTTGAACAGCGTGTTTGGTGATCTACTTGGTGTATAAATTACGTACATATGTGATGTACAAAGATCCTTTATTATGGTCTACAATTAAGCTAATAATTTTTATAAACCGTCAAAAAGAAGAGAAAATACAATGAGCAAGATAACAAAATTACTCTTAGGTGCAAGCCTCTCTATGGTTGCTAGTATGTCATTTAACAGCATGGCTGCCGATGGTGCTGCGCTTTATACAGCAAAAATGTGTCAAACATGTCATGGCCCTGAAGGTAAGGCACCGATCATGGCAATGTATCCTAAACTAAATGGTCAGAATAAAGACTACTTAGTGGCACAAATGAAAGACATTAAATCAGGTGCGCGCAACAATGGCATGACTGCAGCGATGAAAGCGATGGTTGCGACTGTTACTGAAGAAGAAATGGTCGCTATTGCCGATTACTTAGCAAACGTAAAATAATTTTTGCTGAGTGTGAGTTATCAATGGGCTCACCGAAAACAGCCACACCAATTTGGTGTGGCTGTTTTGTTTTAAATATTGATCATCCACGCACACTACTTTAGACTTCTATCCATCTATTTCGTGTTTTGTTTTTAACGCGTTTAAATAAGGCCCCATAATGTTTGAATTACCACAACTTGATTTAAAAAATAAAGTCTCTGCACAAGAATGGCAGTTACGAGTTGATCTTGCCGCCTGTTATCGGTTGGTTGAGCATTTTCGTTGGGGTGATTTGATTTACACACATTTATCGGCGCGTTTGCCGGGGACTGACCATTATTTAGTGAATGCGTTTGGCCTCACATTTGATGAAGTAACAGCTTCTAACCTAGTCAAAGTGGACTTGGCCGGAAATATTTTAGATGACACGCCATTTGCAATCAACCCTGCTGGTTTTACGATTCACAGCGCGATTCACGAAGTGCGTGATGACGCTCATTGTGTTATTCACTTACATACTAAAGAAACGATTGCCGTTGCCACGCAGCAAAATGGTCTGCTGCCACTTAGCCAGTATTCAATGTTTTCACTGCCGTCATTGTCTTATCACGGCTATGAAGGCTTAGCAGTTAATAGCGATGAGAAAAAACGTTTACAAGATGATCTCGCTAATACTAATCATATGTTGTTAGTAAACCATGGTGGTTTAACTGTGGGGCCAACGGTTGGTGATGCATTTATGCGTTTTTATGATTTACAGCGTGCTTGTGAAATACAGCTGGCTTTACAAGCCAGTGGCCAAGCTGTTACACCAGTACCTCAAGCCATAATCGATAATATTTATAATCAAGCGAATGTAGTGCACAGCGGAAGTACCGGTGGGCAATTAGCTTGGCCTGCGATGTTACGTAAGGCCCATCGTCTTGATCCTAGTTTTGCAAAATAACCTAAGCCTTGGTTAATAAGGAATTGTCATGAAAGTTAATCGCGTTGAAGTTTTTGATATCCACTGTCCAGACAGACCTGCTTGGACTCCTGTATTTGTCCGTATTCATACTGACGAAGGTATTAGCGGGGTTGGCGAAGCTGGCCTTGCTTATGATTTAGGACACAGTGCTGCCGCTGCTATGATCAAAGAAATGGCTGATGCTTTCTTAATTGGTCATGATCCATTTCAAACCGAAAAGTTATGGTCGCGTATGCTGCGTGAAAGCTTTTGGGGTTTAGGTGGGGGCCCAGTAGTCTATGCAGCAATGAGCGCGATAGACACCGCTTTATGGGACATTAAGGGTAAAGCACTAGGTTTGCCTGTGTATCAGTTGCTAGGCGGTAAAGTTAACGACAAGCTGCGTACTTATGCTTCGCAATTACAGTTTGACTGGGACACTGAGTTTAAAGCTCTGGTACATCCACAAGAATACGCAGAAGCGGCGTTAAAAGCAGTGGCTGAAGGCTACGATGCCGTTAAAGTTGATCCGATCCAATATGATAAAGACGGCAATACCTATTACGACCGCACTAACATTATTTCACGTGCTGAAATGAAGCTATATCGCGCCCGTATGCAGGCAATTCGTGAAGCTGTTGGTGATGAAGTCGATATCATTTTTGAATGCCACAGTTTACCGGGTGTTACCTCTGCTATTCAAATCGGTGAAATCGCTAAAGAATTTGACTGTATGTTTTATGAAGAACCAGTTAACTACTTAAATCATTCGTTACATGCCAAAGTGGCAGATAAAGTATCAGTGCCAATTGCCGGTGGCGAGCGTTTATATAATCGTTGGGGTGTGCGCCCTTACTTAGAAGATCAAAGTATTAATGTATTACAGCCAGATATCGGTTTATGTGGTGGTTTTACTGAAACTAAAAAAGTGTGTGATTACGCTGATATTTTTGATGTGCGTATTCAGGCTCACGTCTGTGGCGGCCCCGTTGCAACCGCAGCATCATTACATTTAGAAACGGCTATTCCAAATTTCTTAATTCATGAGCATCACACTTATGCAATTAAAAAGTGGAACCGTGAGTTATGCTTGCAAGATCCACAGCCTAAAAATGGTTTCTTTGAAGTGTCTGAAGAGCCGGGTATTGGTATTGAACTTAACGACGAAATAGTGATGCGCTCTCAGCGTGTTGAGATCAAATAAAATCATAGGCTACGAGCTATGAATAGCGAGCTAATTCCTGCTCGCTATTCATTAAGTTTATCTACTTTGACCTTTGCAAATTTAAAACTATTTCTTACTAATTCAAAGCGTTAAAATTTTCCTAGCACCTAGCACCTAGCACCTAGCACCTAGATATCATTCACCTTACATTGTACATCCGGTAGCGGCTCGGTGGCTTTGCTATCGAGATGACGTACAAAGCATAGGTTGTTTTTTATCAGTAATTCAAAACGGTCTGGCATGTTTAGCTGTTTACCCATAATAGGGTTGCCAAGCTCGTCGGTTTTAGTGACGTTATCAACGACCATCAAGCTGCGCTTCATAAACACATCATTAGCTACTGCAATCTTCTCTGAGCGCATTAGGCGAGCAATTCCTTGAGCAATCAGTTCACCTTGTGGCTCTATTAGTAATGCATGCTGTAATTTTGGTGTTGGTTTTTCATTTTGTACAGAGCAGCCGCAGATCAAGAGCGCGGCTAGTATTGATGATGAACATTCTTTTAGCATAACAATTCTGCCTTGAGTTTAATGCTAACGCTTAATGCGAAGGCAGTATTTTATTTTGCTCAGCAAGAGATCCAGCCCGCGTATCTAATACTGCTGGGGTGTCACCAAAGCGTGCAGGTGCAAAACCTTGCTTACTGGCTATTGAACTGGCTGCTGGACAACTACCATTATCACGATAACCCAACGCGGCTTTTAGTACCGCTTCTTCAGGATCGCCTAACTGGTGGCTAAAGTCATCAGCAACGGCGCAACCGGCTATGCGTACTGGTAAGCGGGCATTGTCAGTGGTGTTTTGCGGCGCAAAACCATCTGAATATTCACCAAAACCTTTATTGTTTTCGCCAGTAAATTGAATGCTAAAGTAAGTCGTATCGCAGTTATCGGTGGGATAAAAACCGTATGGTTTACCGCAGGTACCAGAGCCAATTTGAATTACCTCAATATCTGCACCGCGTAAACCATTTATTATCGCTTCGCTGGCAGAGCAAGTGCTGGCGGTAGTTAACAAGTACACGCGTTCTAAATTTAAGGTTGGTAATGGCGTGCCAACAACTAGAGCAGGATTATCAGCAAAACCAACAAACTCATTGGTAAACATGACGGGTTTTAAGCGTTGTCCTGTTACTGGATTAAATGTTGGGTGTTGATCGTTAAAAATGGTTTTTTCGAAAATTTTACCGTTGGTATTCGCGGGGCCTGCGATCATATAAGCAACTTGACTAGCCATTTGTAAAAAACCACCGCCATTGTAACGAATATCAATAATTAGGTCAGTGACATTACTTGCTTTGAGATTATTAAAGGCATCATAAAGCGGTTTTTCAGCAATTGCATTGTGGCTATTAAATTGAAAGTAACCAACAGTGCCATCAGCTAAGGTCTTCACGTTTGTGACTGGCCTAGAAGTAATCGTTTGCGAGTTTAAAATAACTTCGCGGGTTTCATCGGTATTTATATCTTTGAATACAAAGCTGGTGCTTTTACCAACTTTAGTTGGATATAAACCTGCGTTGAGGGTATCTACTTCAGCTTGCGTATTGGCATTGATAAAATCAACACCATCGATTTCTAAAATCTCAAAGCCGCGGGCAAGATTTTGCGCACTTGCAGGTGAGTTAGGTTCTGTATAGCTGATCACACCTTGGCGTGGTGCTGTAGGGCTTATTAATTTAACGTTAAAACCATAGCCGAAGGTTACCCCTGATTGGCTTTGGGCTCTCCATTGTGCGGTCGGCAGACTGGAGTGAAAGTTATCTTTGTTTGCGCCTGACTCGGTAATTTGCTCGGTTTTTAGTAATTTAAAATATTCACTTACAGCAGGGGTCAGCGCTGGATCACGATCGATAATTTCGTCATACCAAAGATAGGTTTCGTTACTCCATGATCGCAGCCAGTGCTTTTCGTTTAATACTTGGCATTGTTGATAAAAGTTACTAGAGGGCTGAAATACACCTTGCGTCCAATTGATACTGCTACCAGTGTCGCCACCACCATTGCTGTTGTTGTCGGTCATTGTACTACCGCCACCACAGCCAGAAAGAAACGCTAGAAAAGAAACATTGAAAAACCCAATAGTGAGCTTTTGAATAGAAGAGATAGCCATGATGATGCTCTGTTTTTATACAATATAACTCAATATAGCGGTTTTTTATTAAACTTGGTAGCAGTGCTGAGCATTTTTGTAGCTGAGTTTTTGCCATAAATTATGAGTGTTACAAAGCTTAAAATGGTTTGACCAACGCTGTTGATAACTCGCGTTGATTTGACATACAGGGAAATTACTAGCAAACATAACGCGGTGCTGGCCAAAGTGCTGCAGGATAAAGTTAAAACACTGCTGTTGCTGAGCTTGCATCTGCGCGGTGAGTAGCTCAAAGCCTGAAAATTTAATCCAGCAGTTAGGTAGTTGCGCTAATTGGCTGATCCCATGCTGCCAAATTGACAGATTATTGGGTAAACCCGCATGGTTTATTATTAATTGTAAATGCGGAAGTTGTTGGCAGTAGTTGATTAGCTGTTGGGTAATCGTAAGCTTTTCAACTTCAAATTGAGCTTCAAATATCAGCTGCTTACTGGCTAATAGCGCTAAGTTATCATGGCATGTAGCATCGCTTAAGCGCATGGCATCAGCGCCTTCGGTGATATCTCTAATGCCCACTAAGCTTGGGTGTGATAAAGCGGTAATTGCATTATTAAAATCGTCGGGATGACTGTTAATATTGGCAAAGCTGATAGCTTTATAATTGTGGCCACTTAAGTGCTCAGCTAGCCAGTGCAGTTCATTGATGGGGTGCTGGTTATCAAAGCCTGCTTCAATGTGTACTAGGCCAGCAATTTCAAACTGACTTATATGCTGTAATTGGTTAACACTTATGGGCGCTTTAATCGTATCTAAATTTGGCCAAGGCACAGGATTGTTACCTTGTAGCCAATCATATTGCCCTTGGACTAAATTAAAAAAGTGTACGTGGGGGTCAATAATACGTTCACTCATTGCGCGGTGTAACCACCGTCAATGGTTTGCAAACTGCCGGTAATAAAGCTGGCATCATCACTGGCTAAAAACGTAACCAATGCTGCGACTTCATCAGCTTGGCCTAATCGTCCGAGTGGCTGTAATGCGCCTTCTTCGGCAACTATAGTGGCTTTGTCGGCGCCACTACGAGCACAATATGCGTCGATAGCATTATGAAAAAGCGGTGTTTCTATGGTGCCTGGGCACACTGCATTGGTGCGAATATTAAACTGGGCATAATCCAATGCGGTGGTTTTTGCCATTGAGGCTAACGCATGTTTGGTCAGGTTATACGCAAACGAGTTGTTTTTAGCTATGATGGCTTGATCTGAGGCAATTAAAATAATTGCCCCATTTTGTTGCGCTTTCATGCTTGGTAACACGCTTTGAATTGCCGCGTAGGCACCTTTTACATTAAGTGCAAACAAGCTATCGAAGGTTGCTTCGTCAGTGTCTTCAATTGTCGCGCTTAGATGACGGCCGGCATTCGATACCAACACATCTATACATTTGCCATTACTGGCAATTTTTGCAATAACCGTTTTTACTGCGCTAACATCACTCACATCGCAGTGGTGCCAAGTGCCTAAATTTGCAGGTTCTAGATCAAGGTTATGTACTTGGTAACCATTATTTAGAAAACGCTTAACAACAGCACGACCTATACCCTTACTGCCGCCTGTAACGATAGCAACCTTTGACATGTAATTTCCTTAGTGGTTGTGACCACAACCGCCTTCGCTATGGACATGGCCGTGTGATACTTCTTCGCTGGTTGCTTCACGTACGCTAAGTACTTGCACATCAAACGTTAGAGTTTTGCCTGCAAATGGGTGGTTTAAATCACAATCAGCATTGAAACGACCTACTTTCACGATCGTTACTTGATGACGGCCTTGATTAGAGCTAACCATTGCTGTCATACCTGGCTTCCATACTTTAGTGTCACCTTGAAGGTGTTTAAGAGGAATGCGTTGAATAAGATCATCAACACGTTCACCGTAAGATTCACTCGGTGTAAGTGTCACGCTGAAGCTATCGCCAGCAGCCTTGCCTTCAAGAGCCGTTTCAAGACCTGGAAGCATACCTTCCAAACCATGAATATAGGTTAGCGGCTCACTGCCAGTACTTGTTTCTAGTTGCTCGCCCGCTTCACTTAATGTGTAGTGAAATTCAACTGCCGAGTTTTTGCTAATTTGCATGCCGATCTCTTTAATTTAACTGTAATGAAAAGCTAATTTTACGCTAAATAAGCCGGATTATAAACTACTGGTTCGGTTAGTGTGGTTGCTTTAAGGTTCTTGCAAGCTCTGAAA
The DNA here is from genome assembly GCF_014164235.1 of Pseudoalteromonas sp. SG44-17. Classification (NCBI taxonomy): domain Bacteria; kingdom Pseudomonadati; phylum Pseudomonadota; class Gammaproteobacteria; order Alteromonadales; family Pseudoalteromonadaceae; genus Pseudoalteromonas; species Pseudoalteromonas sp. SG44-17. The sequence goes on from NZ_JACJEV010000026.1 coordinate 52,001, forward strand.
GTAAACCTTCGTCATGCAATTGTGACACGGCCTTTGTTGCTTGCGGCAAATGTAGCACCAGCTGCGTGCCAGGCGTTAAAATACTCGAGGCACTAAGTTTATTCCACCGGGCTAAATCACTATGCGGCACATCATAAAGTTGGCTAATTCCCCAGATAGTATCACCAGGCTTTACCTGATATTGAATAGCGATAGTGGGGATCGCTATTTCAGTTTGTTCAAGGTAAGGACTGATTTTATAATTGATAGTTAACGAGTCTGGCATGGTGCGAGGTTGGCCAACCATCAATGCTTCACCAATACCAATTAAATTAGAGGTTTTGTTATTCATCGCTTTTAGTTTGTTAACTGATAATCCAAAACGACGAGCAATCGAGTACAAAGTATCATTTTTTTTCACTGTATATTCGCCAGTGAAATTATTTTTAAAGAACTGGCTGCTTAATAAGCTTTGCTGTTGCAGTGGTAGTAATAAAGTATGGGGACCATTAGGTGAGCTTTGGTTTTTTAAATAGCCAGGGTTGAGTTTGTGTAGTTGGCTGCGACCAATACCAGATAAATTGGCAATCACCGAAAAATCAAATTGCTGGCCAACGTTAAGCTCAGTTGTAAGGGCTTTGTTGGCAAGTTTAGGGCGGTATAGTCCGTGCTGAGGGTTTTGTATTAAGTAGCTTAATGCCATTAGCTTTGGCACGTATTCAGAGGTTTCTTTGGGTAATTTCAACGACCAGTAATCAGTGCTTTTGCCGCGCTTTTTATTTTCTGCGATGGCGCGCTTTACACGTCCTTCGCCACTATTATAAGCCGCTAATGCATGTAGCCAGTCGCCATCAAAGCGCTTATGTAAATACTCTAAATAGGCCAAAGCTGCATCTGTTGAAGCGAGAACATCTTTGCGCCCGTCATACCATTGATCTGATTTTATACCGAAATGATGAGCCGTCGCACCGACTAATTGCCATACCCCAACAGCTTGTTCTGATGAGCTAACAGTCGGACGAAAGTCACTTTCTACAAAAGGCAATAAGGCTAATTCCATGGGTAACTTACGTTGTTCTATTTTACTAACAATATGATAAAGATAAGGCGCAGCCCGGGCACTGACAATCTGTAAGTATTTGGGTTGCTTGGTATACCAGAGAATCCGTTTATTTAGTGCTTTGTTTAAGTATATGTTAATGGTTAGATTGTTGGCTATATGTTGCCATAAATCGTCATTACGAGTGTGCGCTTGAGGTGATGTAGCGGCTTGTTGCGCTGGAGCTGTTAATGTTATTTTTTGTTTTTTATGCTTGGTATCTGTGGGCTGTGCTGAGCTATTTGATGACGGTTTAAGGTGATTAAAAATAACCGGAGCTTGCACAGTATCACTTGGCGCTGAATGTGGTTCAGTTGTTTGGCAACCAGATAGTAAGATTAAAGTCACAAACAGGGCAAAGAGGTAACAGCGCATAAAAATCACTAAATTAATATCCTTTTAAAAGTCTAGCACATCCGTGTGCGAGCGCTATTTTGACTGTTTAACTCGTTTAAGTCCAGCCTCTAGAAACAACGGGTAAGCTTTTCGTGCTATCTCATCAACTTGGTAGTCTTTCGCAAACTGCTGATTAAAGCTTTGCTGTAATTGCACTAAATCTTGCTCTGGATAGTTTGTTACATGCTGTTGTATCGCGTGCAAAAAGTTTAATGGTTGCTGTAAATCGTCTCGTTTAAGTACGCTTCCGTGGCCAGGAAGGATTATCTTGATGCGCTGATCTGAGTGAAGTTGCGTGAGTATTGGCAACCAGTTATTAAAATTACCATGGCCGGGATAAGGTAGCCAATCAACCACATCAGCACCGACTAAAATGCGATGATTTTCGGCGCTGAGAGTTAAATCACCATTAGTATGGGCTTGGTGTGCGTTAATAGTGACCGGGTAGTTGCCAAGTTCAATGGTTAAGCTATCAACAACGTAAGTTTGTGGTGGTTGTAGTTGATATTGGCGCCATCGTAATAATCGCTGCTTAGCTAAGTTGAGTTTGTTTTGCCAGTGCTGTTGTTGCGCTTCGGGCTGCTGGGCTAAACGCTGTAAACTCAATTCTATACTTTTTTCATAACTATCAAGTTTATTAGTATAGGTTTGTTGGAGTTGACTAAATTCAGTAGCAAGTTGTTGATGGACAATTAATTGAGCATCAGGGAAATGATGCTGCAAAATAGCCATGCCCAGTAAATGGTCGTCGTGGAAGTGACTAGCAACTAAGTAACACAAAGGGGTTTTTAAGGTGCTTTTTAGTTGCTTAACGGTTGCTTCAACAGCGGCAAAGTCGCCACTGGCATCAAACATTAGCGCGCATTTATCACCTTCAATGAGCACTTGGTTTGAGTCATAAAAGCGTAGGGCTCGTTGCTGCTCTAAAAATTGTACGTTAGGGGAGATTGTTTGCCACTGTGTTGCTGCAACAGCAGAGCGGGGTGCAACAAGACTAAAGCTTAGCAATAAAAGTGCAGTTAACTGAGTGGGGATATAAAAAGGGTGAGTCATAACCGTATTGCCAAAATAGAGAAAATAAAATAGGCAAGTTAGCTGATTTTGTTTTTAATTGATACTGGAATCCACGAGATAATAAAAAAAGCGCGAGTGCGCTTTTTTTATTCGGCTGACGATTGCCCTAAGTAAGCACTGAGCTTATCGATGAGTTGATCCTGCTGCTGTTGGGTAACGCTTTGCTGTGTTTTTGCTTCGAGTAACTCATGGCTAATATTCAAGGCCGCCATTAATAAGGCTTTTTGATCATTGCGCACTGTTGAGCGCTGCTTCATTTTATCAACCAAATCATTTAAGTATTTGGCTGATGCAATGAGTGCATCCTCTTGCCCAGCTGGGCAAGCAAATTGCTGCTCTTTACCAAGCAACTCAACTGTGACTCGCTGGTTTTGCAGCTCAGACATTAGTTAGCCTGTTGGGCGCTTTGTAGCTTCTCAAGTAAACCCGTTAAAGTTGTGCTGGTGTCTTTTTGTTTTTCTTCACTTTCAAGTACTTCAAGTTGAAGAATTTCATTTTCATCGATTAGCTTACTATTTTTATCTTTAAGCTCGCTAACCTGAGTTTGTAGCTGTGAATTTTGGCTAATTAATTGGTCGATCAATTGTTCTAGTTGAGAAAGGGTATCGTTATTCATAAAGGCGCTCATAAAACTGTGATTATTGTCATGCAAATGTAAAGCAAAGTTGCTTTATATGCCAGCATTTACGTGTGTTTTGGCTGATTTTTATTTAATGTTAATAAGCTGTTCAGGCTAGCGACTAATTTGTTCATAAGTGGTTCACTTAATGGCCAGCAATTTATGACCCTTGGCGTTTTATGTTGTAGAATATAACTAACTTCAATGAGTTTATTTAAGCGAAATTATATTATGCTCAGTTACAGACACTCATTTCATGCTGGAAACCCAGCCGATGTCGTTAAACATTTGGTATTAGCTCAGGTATTAAGTTACCAGACGCTCAAAGATAAGCCATTGGACTATATCGATACTCACTCAGGAGCTGGCTTTTTTGAATTAGCCAGTGCTGATGCACAAAAAACGCAAGAATACCTTAATGGCATTGCTAAGCTTTATCAACATCGCAGTGAGCATCAGGAACTAAATGATTATATTGATTTAATTAAATCATTTAATGACACAGAACAATTAGCTTTTTATCCGGGCTCGCCGAAAATTGCTGAGCATTTCTTGCGTCGCCAAGACAAAGGTTGGTTTTTTGAACTACATCCGCGAGATTTGGCATTACTACAAGAAAACATGAGCGGTAAGCGCTCAATTCGTGTCCGCGGCGAGGATGGCTTTACGGGCCTAGTGGGGTTATTACCCCCCGCTTCGCGTAGAGCATGTGTACTCATTGATCCACCTTATGAAATTAAAGACGATTACGACACTGTGGTAACAACATTAACGAAGGCTTATCAACGCTTTGCTACTGGCACTTACATGATTTGGTATCCGGTGGTCGACAGAGAAAGAATTGAGCGTATGGAAGAGGGATTGATTGCTTCAGGTATGCGTAATATTCAGTTATTTGAATTGGCGACTGAAGCAGATACTGACGTGCATGGCATGACTGCATCGGGGATGATAGTGATTAATCCACCGTGGAAGTTAAAACAAACTATGGATAAGGTATTACCTGAACTAGTTAACTTATTAAGCGATTCATCAGGCTTTTATCGCAGCGAACAATTAGTTGCCGAATAAACATCGAAACGCCCAGTTTACTGGGCGTTTAATTACAGAGAGTGATTAGAGTTAATTAAAATACACGGCTTTAAATGTTGCCAGTACTTTACCTTGCTTATCTTTTAAGGTGAGTGATTCACCATTAATATTCCACGTCGCAGTATTTTCTAGTACGCCAGACATTGCAGTTTCTTGTTCCATACCTTGAGAGCACATTTTTCTAGTACTAGCTTGCGGGCTGAATGTCAGTGCTTGTTGATCTACTTGATAACTACCAGCAAAATTATTGCAGCCTAAAAAGCCATGGCTTTTGTTATCTTTACTAAATTGAATAAAGGGTTCTTTTGTTTCAACAGTGACTTGCACGCCATTTATAGTAACAGCTTTAAAATACGTATTTACTAAATCGACATTGGGCTTTTGCGGCGCAACTTTAGACACGACGACTTCAAAAGGTGCTTGTTGTGATTGCTCAAATGGATTGTTATGTGTAGTGCTTACATATAATAGTTGGTCTTGATTGGTGATCCGTGCCATCAAACTATAGCGATGACGTTGAGCAATTTTTCTTGTGTCATAACTAAGCTCTACCGTGTAAGGTGGTGCGCCATTGATATCAATAGTTTGTTGACTAATTATTTCTGCTTCAGTATCCATCTTTGACACATCAGCTAAAGTCACTGTGAGTTGTGATCCCGGACGTAGCATACTACGATCAAGGTAGCTAACTTGAGTTGTTAAAGTGGCCATAGCTGCATCATCAGTCATTTGTTTAGTTGGCTCAGATTGATTTTGGCATCCTGAAAGCACAACAGCACTACTGGCTAATAGACTAATACCAACAATCGATTTTAAAATTGCATTTGGTTTGTGTAATAGCATGGCTTATTCCTTGATGTAATTAAATCGGTGAATTCTTAATTACTATAAGTGTACGGGGTAGTTACTTAATCATAGCTTAATTATTCTAAGTTGTTATTTAATAACAAAAAAGGCGCATAAATGCACCTTTTTGTAGGCCGAGATATATTTACTTCTTCACAAACTTGGTCAAAATAACAATGCGCTGACCGTCAACACGTCCTTCAATATGTTCAGGGTTGCTGGTTAAGCCGATATTACGCACAGCAGTACCACGTTTAGCCGTTAAGCTACTGCCCTTAACATCTAAATCTTTAATAAGTGTGACTGTATCGCCGGCTTGCAGTACCACGCCGTTGCTATCAACATGTTTAATATCATCATTTTCAGCAAGTACTTTTTTAGCCCATGCTAACGTACCTTCTTCAAGATAGATCATGTCTAGCGCATCTTGTGCCCAGCCATTATCAGCAGCTAAACGGGTTAGCATACGGTACGCCACCACTTGTACCGCAGGTGTTTGGCTCCACATGCTATCGTTTAAACAATGCCAATGAGTAGGGGTAATATCAGTGGTGCCTTCAACTTGGTCTTTACACGTTTGGCAAGTATAAATACATTTATCTGAATGAGCTTCAGTGACAGGTGGCACTTCGTATACAGAAAGGTTTTCAGTTGCAGTACATAGCTCACATTGGTTATTACTGCGTTCAACTAAGGCTTGTTCAATGCTCATATCAAGGCTCTTTTGGGGGTTAACAGAAAAGTAAGCCCTTATTATACTCAATCATCAGTCAAATTAGAACTTATCCATTATTTTAGTGTGGGTATAGTGAAAACTTTGACTTTACAGATGGTTTGCAGACATTCAATAAAAGGAGCATTATTACTTACAAGTTTAGGCAAGGCGCAAAAACCTTACTATACTGAGTACATAAAATAACAACAATTTAGCTGGCAAGAGTCACTATAGTTATTAGCAGGAAATAATATGCTTAATACGCAGATAACCGCCGAGGTGCCAAAACTTGTTACACAATACATTGCCAGGCAGCCTATTTTTGATGCTGAAACAGGCATTTATGCATACGAATTACTGTATCGAGATTCGATAAATAACGCATTCCCTATTGGCACAACAGATGGTCAGGCTACTGGGCGGCTGTTTTTTAACGCTTTAATGCTTATTGGTATAAATAAACTTACTGCGAACCAACGCGCTTTTATAAACCTATCTTCAGATGCCCTGTTAGATGATTTCCCTAAATTATTGCAACCAGATAGCGCAGTAATAGAAATCGTTGAACGAGCCGACAACATTGATAAAGTGACCAGTCGAGTTACGGCTCTAAAAAAAGATGGCTATACTTTTGCTCTCGATGATTATGATGGAGATGAAAAATGGGAGCCATTATTACATTTAGTTGATTATATAAAGCTTGAAGTTGAAGAGCCCATCATTAAAACCAATATGCTGTTAAAAAAGCTTAAACGCCGTTTTCCTGATGTAAAAATCATAGTTGAACGAATTGAAACGCACGAACAATTTATGTTGCTAAAAAGTGCCGGCTGCGATTACTTTCAAGGCTTCTTTTTCGCGCGTCCAGAAATGCTCAGCTACCATAATGTTGAGCCATCTAAATTTGCTGTTTTTGATTTGCTGCGCTGTACGTCGCGCCCAGATCTCGATTTTGATGAAGTCCACCAGCGGGTAGCTAAAGACGTCGGTTTAACTGCTCGTATTCTTAAATTAGTGAATGCACGCTCTGGTAACCAAAATTTAGTGATCACCTCTATTTCACAAGCGGTTATTTATTTAGGTGAAGATGCAATTCGTCAATTTGTAAGAGTGTTGGCCCTTAGTGAACTAGGGGTTGATAAACCTAGTGAACTAACTAAGTTGGGGTTAACTCGTGCGCATTTCATGCAGTTAATGCTAGAGCCTGGCGGTAAGGAAATGTCTCAGCGTGGTTACTTAGTTGGCTTGATGTCAGTGCTCGATGCTATTTTAAATATGGAACTGGATGTTATCGCAAAAGAGTTTTGTTTAGGCGATGATTTATCGAGTGCACTGCTTAACTTTAACGGTATGTTAGGTGCTACTTTGCAGTTAGCTCGCGCGGTAGAGGAAGATAATTGGCCATTAGCAGTTAAATTGTTAGAAACCATTCGGCCAGCTTCTCCCATCGATGTCATTTATAATGCCATGCTCGTAGCACGGCAATACGGCGATGAGGTTTTAGCCTCAATTATTGAAGATACTTAATACCTTGAGTATGATGCGCCATTATCAATATACTTTAAAAGACGACTATGCGTTTATTACTGCCGATCACGACTATTTTAATTGCTCTGGCGTTGTTATTACCTGGCGTTACTCAGCCTGTGCTAACCCTTGAGGGGAAAATTGATAAATCAAAGCTCGCCAAAACAGGCATTGCTATGATTGCTGATGAAGGTGACCGTCATACCCGCAATATGTTAATGATGGCGTCGAGCATGTTGGGCCTTGATAAACTCGAAGGTGAAATTAGTGCTTATAAAAAAACACGGAGCATTTGGGGCACGGTTAACGAACTTGCCAATAATAAAAATTACCTAGTCGCAGCATTGGTAGCATTGTTTTCAATTGTGGTGCCAGCTTTAAAACTGTTGATGCAATTAGTTTATTGTTTAATACCGATGAACAAATTAAAGCATATACTCGGTCAAGTTATACAAGGCTTGAGTAAATGGAGCATGGTAGATGTTTTTGTCATTGCTTTGATTGTGGCTTACCTTGCTGGTAACGCCGATGGCCAGATGGGGGAATTGATCAACATGCATGCCGAATTTGGTACAGGTTTTTGGTACTTTACCGGTTATTGCTTATTTGCCATCGCCGCCAGCAGCTTAATTAAAGTTACGCCAAAAAATAGTTAAACGTTTGTGTTAACTAAATAGTTATCATAAACTTCGCTAGAACCTAGAACCTAGAACCTAGAACCTAGA
>NZ_JACJEV010000027.1:0-57726 GCF_014164235.1 Pseudoalteromonas sp. SG44-17
TTTTATCAAAAAATTATATGAGTGAGCTTTCGCCCACCCTAGCCATTCTATTAATACCAATTACATTAAATTAGTTAGCTATTTAATTCGCTATGATAATCATATTTTTAATAAAATGAGAATTCTTAACTGATTTCACCGCTAATCGCATATTTTAATACCCAATGCTTTACCGGTCCGGTTTTATTTGCCATTTTCAAAAACTGACTGCGTGCCCACTGCAATGGAGTTAGTTGATTAGAAAAACCAAAATAACAAGCGTCCATCATACTCATCATTAACAAATTTGCTTTGCGTCTAGTTTGCTCATATTGTTTAAGATATTGTGCAGCACCTATATCGTCTGCATTTTTTAATATATCAGCAAGCGCTACGACATCTTGAAAACCTAAGTTAACCCCTTGCCCAGCGAGCGGATTAATCGTATGCGCTGCATCACCAACCAACACGATACGGCCATCTGAATAGCTGTTGGCATGTTGGCGGGCTAACGGAAAAACAGCATGCTCTATGATATCAAAGTCCCCAGCTAAGGGCGGGAAATGTGCAAGCAGTTGCTGTTTTAATTCGCTTGCTGAGAGTTGCTGCCATTGCTTTAACTGCTTTGCATCGTGGTAACAAATTAAATTGGCGTATGGCGCCTGCATAGGTAAAAAAGCTACCGGACCTGTGGGCTTAAACTGCTGCCATGTTTTTACTTGTTGCGCAGCGTCTAGTTTTATTAATACTCCCATACAATGCTGGCCATATTGCCAACCCGTAACACCAATACCTGCCTGTTGACGTAATAACGATTGCCCACCATCTGCAGCAACAACTAAATCAGCTGTATATTGCTGCTCACCATAATGCAATGTCACTTGCTGTTCGCTTTGCTCAATTGCGGACAATGATTGAGGTGTTTCAATCACTTCGATATTGTGCTGTGCAAACTGTTGCCAGATACTCGCTTGAATTAAATTATTTTCAATTAAGTGGCCTAAATGAGTGGTATTAATATCGTGACAATCAAACAAAAGGTTATCGCCCGTTCGTTCAAACGCTTCGAGCTGTTGATATGGGGCATGTCGATGCACTCGTAAAATAGGCATAGCGCCTAAGTCATCTAATAAGTTTTCTGAAAAACGATTGATAGCAGATACACGAATATCAACTTTTTCACTTGCCAATACAGCATCAGCATCAATTATCTGCTGCTCAATCACTGTTACTTGGCATCCTTGTTTAGCGAGTTTAACTGCTGTGGCTGCACCAACCATGCCGCCGCCAACAACAATAACCTTGTTTTTCATCATTTTTAGTCACTAATTTGGTTATTTTCAGTGCGCTTGATTGTATCGTACTTCTGTTTACAAGTGCGAGTGAGTTTCATCTTAATCAACCATAAAACGCACTTTGTTTGACTTCAATTCACAAACATAAAAACTATACTTGGATCTAGACGGGTATCCAGCTAAAATACGCGTCCTTTAAGTAAGCGAAAGTGCCGCTTATCCTGTTTAGCGCACAACCGTGCCACTACCGAATTGAAAACGAGGCTATATTTCAATGAGTAAAAAGCTGCATATTAAAACCTGGGGTTGTCAGATGAATGAATACGACTCTCAGAAAATGGCTGATCTTCTCGATGCAACCAACGGCTACCAGTTAACTGATGAAGCTGGGGATGCAGATGTTATCCTACTCAATACCTGTTCAATTCGCGAAAAAGCGCAGGAAAAAGTATTCCATCAACTAGGCCGTTGGAAATTACTCAAAGATGACAAACCCGATCTGATCATCGGTGTTGGTGGCTGTGTTGCGTCACAAGAGGGCGATTCAATTCGCCAACGCGCACCATTTGTTGACGTTATTTTTGGCCCTCAAACATTGCACCGTTTACCTGAAATGATCAAACAAGTGCAAGGTAACAAAGGCAGCTCTGTGGTTGATATTTCATTCCCAGAGATTGAAAAGTTTGACCGTTTACCAGAGCCAAAAGCAGACGGTCCTTCTGCATTTGTATCTATTATGGAAGGGTGCTCTAAATACTGTACCTTCTGCGTAGTACCTTACACGCGCGGTGAAGAAGTCAGCCGCCCGCTTGATGATGTATTATTAGAAATTGCTCAACTTGCAGAGCAAAATGTTCGTGAAGTAAACCTACTAGGTCAAAACGTAAATGCTTATCGCGGCGAAACTCACGATGGTGAAATTTGTTACTTCTCAGATTTAATTCGTTATGTTGCAGCTATCGACGGGATTGACCGTATTCGCTACACCACGTCGCACCCGGTAGAGTTTACACCAGACATCATTGACGCTTATGCCGACGTACCTGAATTAGTCGATCACTTACATTTACCTGTACAAAGCGGTTCGGATCGTATTCTTAATTTAATGAAACGTGGTCACACTGCTATTGAGTACAAATCAACGATTCGTAAATTACGTAAAATTCGCCCTAATTTAAGTATGTCGTCAGATTTTATTATTGGTTTCCCAGGTGAAAGCGCCGCTGACTTTGAAGCGACGATGAACCTTATCAATGATATTGGTTTTGATATGAGCTTTAGCTTTATCTACAGCGCACGCCCGGGTACGCCAGCGGCTGATTTGCCTGATGATGTCAGCGAGCAAGAAAAGAAAGAGCGTTTATACCTACTACAAAACCGTATTACTCAAATGGCGCAACAGATCAGTCGTCAAATGTTTGATACTGAACAACGCATCCTAGTTGAAGGTCCATCCAAGAAAAATCCGATGGAGCTACGTGGCCGTACTGAAAACAACCGCGTAGTAAACTTTATTGGCCCACACACAGTGATCGGTCAGTTTGTTGATGTACGTATAACTGAGGCACTGCCAAACTCTTTACGCGGTGACTTAATTCGTACAGAATCCCAAATGAACTTACGCCGTGCGGTTGCTCCTGCTGATATTTTAAGTAAAGCAGCACAACCAGAGCCGCAAGCCACCCCTGATGAATTAGGTGTTGCAACTTTCGTTCCTTAGGCGAAACTTACTGTGCCAGCCTCGCTGGCACATCAAAACAGGAAGCAATTTTGAGTAATCAATTAAAAAAATTAGAGATTTATTTAGAACCCTCCGACAACAAACGTCTTTCATCTTTATGTGGCCCGTTTGACGAAAACATCAAACACATTGAACGCCGCTTAGGTGTTGAAATTACTCATCGCGATAACTATTTTAAAATCACCGGTAAAACCACCAGCGCGTTTGCAGCGATGGAAATCCTCAAAGACTTATATGTCGAAACTCAGCCAGTACGCGGTCTTATTACTGAAATTGAAGCAAATACCGTACATTTAGCCATTAGTGAGTCAAATGCATTAGAGCAAGATGAGCTAAACGAATATGGCAAAGAGGTGATGATCAAAACTCGTCGTGGCGTAATAAAACCACGTAACGACAATCAAGGTCATTATGTATCGAATATATTTCGTCACGATATCACCTTTGGTATAGGGCCTGCTGGCACAGGTAAAACCTACCTAGCTGTCGCCGCAGCAGTTGATGCTTTAGAGCGTCAAGAAATACGGCGTATTTTATTGACCCGCCCTGCTGTTGAAGCCGGTGAAAAACTGGGTTTTTTACCAGGTGATTTAAGTCAGAAAATCGACCCATACCTGCGCCCATTGTACGATGCCTTATTTGAAATGCTCGGCTTTGAAAAAGTCGAAAAGCTGATGGAACAAAATGTCATTGAAGTCGCTCCACTTGCCTTTATGCGTGGTCGCACACTTAACGATGCCTTTATTATTTTAGATGAAAGCCAAAATACCACGGTTGAACAAATGAAAATGTTCTTAACCCGAATTGGTTTTAATTCAAAAGCAGTGATCACTGGCGACATTACCCAAGTAGATTTACCCCGTGGTGCGCGCTCAGGGCTTCGTCACGCCATTGAAGTACTTAGCGATGTAGACGAAATAAGCTTTAACTTCTTCCAATCACAGGACGTGGTACGCCACCCTGTCGTGGCACGTATTGTTGAAGCCTACGAACGTAACGATGAAGCAGAACGACTCAAACGCGCGGAAAAACAACGTGCTAAAGACTTGCTCGCAAACCAAGAGCAAGCGCAACCTTCGACTAAAGAGTGATGCCGTGAACACTGAACTTGATTTACAAATAGCCTGCGAGTTTGATAACTTGCCTAGTCTTGAGCAGTTTGCGCTGTGGGCTAATAAAGTGCTTAGTCAATACCGTGATGAATCAGAGCTGAGTATTGTTATTGCTGATGAAGAGCAAAGCCAACAACTCAATAATGACTACCGTGGTAAAGATAAACCAACCAATGTGTTGTCGTTTGAATTTGAAGCGCCAGCAGGTATAGAGCTACCTTTGGTGGGTGATTTAGTTATTTGCCCAGCCATAGTGTTAGCTGAATCAATAGAGCAAGAAAAGTCATTTCATGACCATTTTGCCCATATGGTGATCCACGGATGCTTGCATTTACTTGGATTTGACCATATAAAGGATGAAGATGCGACAGAAATGGAAAGCATTGAAAAGCAATTGCTTGCCGAATTAGGCATAGCAGACCCATATCGGGACGATATTTAAATTTACGGAGCAAGTAGACGCAATGAGCGACGATAACTCGCAGACTAGCCAGGGTTCTTCTGGCAAGACCTGGTTGGGTAGAATTACCCAAATGTTGCAAGGGGAACCCCAGAATAGAGAAGAGCTGGCTGAAGTAATTGCCGATGCGCAAGTTCGGGATGTCATTGATCCTGAAACCAAAGAGATGATCGAAGGTGTGCTCGGTGTGTCAGAGTTAAAAGTGCGAGATATTATGATCCCGCGCTCACAAATGATCACGCTCGAAGTGGAAGCGCCACTAGAAGAACTCATTCCAATGATGGTCGATTCAACGCATTCACGTTTTCCAGTGGTGTGTGAAGATAAAGACCACATTGAAGGCATTTTACTAGCAAAAGATCTATTACCACTGATCCTCAATAAAGATGATCTACTGCCATCATTACGTGATTATTTACGCCCAGCCGTTGTTGTGCCTGAAAGTAAGCGTGTTGATACGCTACTTAATGAGTTTCGCCAACAGCGTTACCATATGGCGTTAGTAATTGATGAATACGGCGGTGTATCTGGTTTAGTAACCATAGAAGATATTCTTGAGCTCATCGTCGGTGAAATTGAAGATGAACACGACGAAGAAGAGCAACTAGATATTCGTCAACTTGCAAAGCATGTGTTTGTTGTTCAAGCACTTACTCCTGTTGATGATTTTAACGAATATTTTAAAACTGGCTACAGCACGCAAGACGCTGATACCATCGGTGGTACTGTTTTACACGCCTTTGGGCATATGCCTGGCCGTGGTGAAATAATTGATATAGATGGCTTACAATTTAAAGTAACCAATGCCGATAATCGTCGATTATTGCAATTACAGGTTACAGTGCCAAAGGCTGATGATAACGACAGTGAAGACACTTCTGACTAACTGCCTGCATTTAGCAAAAGATAAAAAAGCATGGCTCGCACTGGTTGCGGGCCTCTTTTTAACCTTGTGTTATGCCCCTTTTGAGATTTGGCCCCTCACGTTCGCCTGTTTAGCATTAGCGATATACAGTACCCACACACATAATTCTGGGCAGCAATATGGCAAACTAGCCAGTAAACGCGCCGCCAAATATGGTTTTATATTTGGCCTCGGTTGGTTTGGCGCAGGTATCAGTTGGGTGCATGTCTCCATTGCCACCTTCGGCGGTATGCCACTGGTAGCCTCAGTGTTACTGATGGTGCTGTTATGTGCTTATTTAGCTATCTACCCGGCTTTAGCCTTTATGTTTGCCACACGCTTTGCCAGCGGCCCTAGTAGCTACGGTTTATTATTACTCTCAGGCTTTGCTGTCACCGAATACTTACGCGGTGTGGTACTCACCGGCTTCCCTTGGCTAAGCTTTGGTTATACTCAAACCGATAGCCCACTTAACTTTTTAGCGCCGCTGATCGGTGAATTTGGCTTAACGTTAGTGTGCATAGCCATCGCATTTGCACTCTATAGGCTTATTATTGCAAAAGACTTTAAACTAACGATAGCAACCGCAGCTATCATCGCTGTTATCAGCGGTATGGGTGTTGTTAGCCGCAGCAATCAATACAGCGAAACAACCATTAGTGCTTTATTAGTGCAAGGTAATATCAAACAAAGCCTGCGTTTTGAGCCTAGTGAGTTTTGGACCACTATGAGTAAATATCAAGACATGACTCGCCCCCACTGGGATGCAGACTTGATCGTCTGGCCCGAGGCAGCTATTCCTGAAATTGAAGCCCTTGCCGACAGCTTTTTGGCCGGCCTCGATAGTGCAGCGTCATTTAACAACACCGCACTTATCACCGGTATTGTTGATTACCAACTCGACACCAAAACTATTTTTAACACCCTTATTGTACTTGGCAATAAAGAGCACAGCGACGAGCACGGTCATTATCAATACTTAGGTAAAAATCGTTATCAAAAACATCAATTACTACCCATTGGTGAGTTTGTGCCATTCGAAGATATATTGCGCCCAATCGCGCCATTATTTGACCTACCCATGTCATCGTTCACTCGCGGCGACCAAGTTCAAAATAACTTACGTGCTAATGGCTTAAATATATTACCGGCCATTTGCTACGAAATCGCTTTTGCTGATTTAGTGCGTGGTAATTACCACAATGATTCGGATATTTTATTTACTGTAAGTAATGATGCCTGGTTTGGTGCCTCCCACGGTCCCCACCAGCACATGCAAATAGCCCGTATGCGTGCCCTTGAATTACAACGCCCGCTTATTCGTGTGACCAACAATGGCATCAGCGGCGTATACGACCCAATCAGTCAAATTCAAGTCCGCATGCCACAATTTAAAGCCGACACCCTTAAAGTTAATATCAAGCTAATCCAAGGCGACAGCATCTATAGTCAATACGGTAACTTGCCTGTGTGGTTATTTATTTTTAGCATTACAATCGCAGCATTAATCGTAAAATTTAAATATAAAGATAATCACCGTTAAATATATTCACTAAAAAGTAATCACACAATTGATATATTTCATCTACATCAATTGTCGTAAACATAATAACAAGGAAGTTGTATGTTGTTAATTAACACCCAATGCAAACAATCAATTACACAGCACATGGTCAGAATCAGGCATTTTATTCTGTTCGTATTGATGCTTATTATCCCCTCCTTGGGTTTAGCCGCTCAATATGAAGTCAGTTCAAAGAATGAGTTACAAGCTCAATATCAATTATTACTAGAGTTAAAAGCTGAAAATGCTGTTTCAGAGAATGTGTATACTGAAAAATCTACTTTTTTACATCAACAAGCGCAAACGAACTTTCATTTTGACTTAGACAGTGGAACATACACCTCCGACATACCGATTGGTAATGCCCATCAAATTAGCAAACAACCTTCACCAATATCTGACACCGAGCAGCGTATTGATAGTTTCACCACCGCGCTATATGCTATTTCAGCTTTGTTATTATTGGCCTTAATTGGCAAAGTGATGTCACATTTCCCACCATTACTCAACGAACTTTTGATTTACGGCGCGTCTATTTTTTCACTCATTTTTTTACATTACGAATATTGGTTACTGGTTGCAGGATTCTCTTTAGGCAGCGTTATTAGCTATTCAGTGCTAAGTCGTATTAGTGACGAAAAAGAAGAAATTAAATGGGTAGGATGGCCCTTAGCAATTACATTTGCTGCGCTAACCTTAATATTTGATAACAGCATATTTGGGTTTTGCAGTGTATTAGCTTTGTTATCAACTTTTGGTTTTATGATATTAGTTGCTCCAGGCAGAGTAACCGTCGGCAGCCAAGATGAACGCGTTGCACAATCTGTTTATTTAACGGCGCTTAGTTTTACGTTAACTCTATTAGCTTGGTTAGTATTTTATACCGATTGGTTCGCACCTTTACTCGAATTAAGACAGCCTCTGCAATCTTTTGAACTTGGTATGCTCACCTTACTGCCACTTGCTTATTTTTCAGGGATCTCCCAACTTAGCTTTTTCTTATTGAAAGAAAAACCTTGGCTACGTTTTAGCGCTGAGCTTATCGGTTTAATTAGTGAAATAGCGGTAGTCACAATTGCGCTGTTATATAAACTTGATACCATGTTTTGGATAGCCGCATTATTTTTGATGTGGAACTTCTTGGACAAGTTTTATCGTCTGATTTATAAACATGTTAGCTATGTTTCAGCGTGTACACTATTCGCGCTGTTTTTTGCCGGTATTAGCGCACTCATAAAATCAAATATCGATGTTATTATGCCTTATTTAGAGTTTTTAGGACTGTGAACCTCCCTAAATGCCCTATTTTTCATAAATAGGGCATTTTCTGTATATTAATCCTTTCTATAAAACTTGCTTAGAGTCTAACTATCTATTTAACAATCGCTTTAACTGTCTCTTCAGTTATTAGCTGATTTATACTGCCTTTAATAACCACAGTTGCTGATATTTTATCTTGAATGGCTTGGCGGTTCGGATCCCAATAAACTTGTAAAAAACCTAGTAAACCAGTTGCAAACCCTGCGCCGTAGCCGCCGTATCGGCCAAACGCATCCCATAAACTTAAATCTTCGCCACTAAGTGCGACAACTCGGATATTGCATAGTTTTTTACCCGGTGTTTGGCCACGCCACAAAAGCGAAAATAAAGTGAAGTACACCGCGGCCCAACCAAAGCCAAGACCTAAATCTTGAATGATTCCTTTGCCCCACTGTAAAATACTATTCACAGGTGCAGCTTTAACCGGTGCGTCTTCAGGTTCAGCCGTCTGCTCATCAGCTTCAACCATTACTTTCAATAACAACCGGGCAACCTGAGCATTATCAAACTCATCTATTTCAGCCAGTTGTGGCACTTGAGCAACTAAATTGGCAAGTGCATTGCTTTGACAAGTCTGATTGCAATTTTGACTTTGTGCTGTTTGCGTTAAATAAGTATTTATCTGTTGTTTTTCCTCTGCATTTAATGGTGTTTCTCGTTTAATTCTTATCCCTTGAATCGCAGTATCATCCTCAAAAAAATCGATTGCGATTGAAAGCACTGAGAGTGAACTTATAAATAATATACTAGTAGCTGTTATTTTTAATACTCTTCGCCAAACAGTCGACATTGTTGGTAAGTATTTTTGCGCTGTGCCTTTATAAAAAGCCATTGCAGCTACAAATGCGATTACAGCAGCACTGATCTTAGCCGCGAGAAAAATTAGCGCTACATCGATTACCATCGCGAGCGCGCGGCGAGTCGGTGAAGCAAGTGGTAGTCCCAATAACGCTTGATCTATTTTAAATGCATAGGGCGTAATAACTTCCTTAGTTTCAGCAGCTGTTAATGCTAATTGTTCTATTTGTTTCGCTTTCATTTACGCCTTTATCCTTAAAATTAAATAAGCATCTTTATTTAGATTGTTATTTCAAACCATCAAGGCTAGATTATCTATAAATGGTTTATTTTCTTCATCTATCACACGAATTATTTCTTTGTGTAAACGTTTTTTGTGCTCAGCAAAAATGGCGCGCTTTTTATCAAATGCAGCGGCAAACGCCATTGCGTCCGCTAATAGGCTATCTTGGTCTGTTGAGGCTTTTTCTATAACGTGATCAATTGCAAGCTCTGATCCAGAAACGCGACGCCCTGTCAGTTTCATTTCGTTAAAGCGATAGTAAGGGATCGCTTTTTTCACAAAGGCGATCATGCCAGGTAAAAATGGGATTGATAAATCCACTTCAGGGAAGCAAAAAAAGCCGCGATCGCCGCGCATAAATCTAAAGTCACACGCGCACGCTAAAATTGCACCGTTACCAAAAGCATGACCATTAATGGCAGCGATCACTGGCATAGGAAAAAGCAGTAAGGTTTTAAATACATCGTCCATGTCGTACATAAAACCACGTATTTCATCGGCCTTTTTTGCTTGCATAGCAGGTAACAACCAATCAGTATCAATGCCTAAACTCCAACACTTATCATCATTTGAGGTGATGACTAGCGCTTTGTGGTTTTGGTTTTCAACAACCTCTGCTAACGCTTGTTTTAGTTGATGTGCAAAATGTGGATTTTGGCGGTTTTCGCCGTTTGTTAAGGTTAACACCGCAACGTTATGTTGAGTGGTTAAGGAGATGATACTCATAAAGTCCCTCTTCAATTTTATAGTTTTTTAAAAAGATTATTGCTCGTTTAAACGCAGACCGATGTTTAGTTTATCTGTTTAATTACAAACCATTGAGCCTGTAATAAACCAGTTTAAATTCATCACCTTTCATTTCATTTACATTGTGTCACATATTAGCAATTTATATATTTCAGTCTTATTGCATATTAGATACTATCTATATACTAATAATAATTAAAATACTTATGAAAAAGTTAACAATTGTATTGCTCTTACTTCTATTGTTATCAGGCTGCGCGAATTCGGCTAAAAATGATCTCGCAATATTAAAGAATCACACGGTATGTTGTATTAACTTAAACGATATTACATTCGTAGCGCAACAAACAAAGCAGTTTATTCATTTTGATTTGAAAAAGCAGCCTGTAAGACTTTTTGGCGATGCGAAAAGTCCATTTATTGCAATTGAAAAACCTAGCGATAGTCGTTTTGCCCAAGTTTTTAGCTACGCTAATGGCGTATTTATTCAAAATGCAACGCTTGTCTATCCTCAGTTATTGCTTTTGGATAAGTCAAAACAGATTATTCAACACCTCAAACCCTATGAAGCATGGCAAAATGGTTTACCAACAATCTTAGGTTTGGACGGTAAGCTGTACTACAAAACACAGTTTACTCTGCCAAGCGAGGCAAAATACCTAATTTTTTATACTGATAGCGGTTTGAATAATAAAAAAACTACGATCAACTGGCGTTCGCAAGTTGGAGGTAGCGAATATAGATACCTGACCCTCACCTCGTTCGCTAAAATCGGAATCAAATTACTTTAACTTAACACTCATTTTCAGGAATTATTATGAGATATATTTATACTATTTTTATCCTTATAACATTAAGTGGGTGTAACTCTTCACCCAATTACATGAATACTGCACAACTAAAATCAAACCATCAGATACTTGGGCTTGGTGGTTTTTATGTTGAAGAAGAGCTCAGTTATTTTGAACAACAGTTAGCAGATCATTATAAAACACCTATAAAAAAAGCACTTGAAGATCGCGGATTTCAAGTAGTCGATGCCAGCGAGGTTTATGATCTTTATTATCAGTTATTAGACAATGCTGATAATTTGTACGACCCTCTTACAGGTCAGGAAAATGAAAACCTACGTAATGAAATCTGGAAAAAAGCGCTTGCTAAAACAAAAGCTAAATTAGGTATAAGTGCGTTTGTATTTGCGGGCGTAGATACTGTTAGAGCAGAATTTACTAACAGTATTCTATTAGGACATGTGGCAAAATGGTATGGTCAGGAAGAGTCTTACCTTGAAGGCGGCGCTGATGGTGGAGATATATTTGTATCGTTATTTCAGAACGAAGAAGGTTATGTTCCTGGGAGCCGACTATATATCCGTATTAGAGATGAACACGATACACTGTTAACAACAGGTTCTGGGGGTATTGAATTAGTTGCACAATTTAACAGCGATGAAGAAATTATTGTTAAAGATGCTGATAAATTATTTAAAGATCCTACAAAATTAGACAACGCGTTACAATTTGCACTAAAGACAATTGACACTTGGAAAACAAAAAAATGATGAAGCTTTTTTTAATCATCATGACTTTACTAAATTTAGTCGGGTGTAAACTGATTCAATATAATAGCGATCCTGAAGTGAGGATTAGTGCAATCACATTAGTCAACGCACCTACCCATAGCGATCTTGCCTATATATGGTTGCCAACCTCCAATACCGGTAGCAAAGTATTATACCGAGAAGCATTTGACAATAACGTGGTCAACTTCTCAAAAAAATATAATTTAACTAACCTAAATCCGCAGGCACAAAGATTTTTTGATAGTTTTATTATGAAACAAGGCGGTGCTTTCAACACAAAAACAGGTAAACTTAACTTAGAACTAATACAAACAGCAATGCAATACACGTTTAATAACGTTAAAAGCGCATATCCAAATATTAATACTCTGTTAGTTATTCAGCCGCAAGAAACCTCAATAAAAGTTATTGATGGCACTGCTAATTGGAATGGTGTTGAGCAACATATCGTAACAATACCTCAAAAGTCAGTCGAATTTAGGCCGGTAATAAGCCTTGCCGTACAGTACTACATTCCTGATGGCAAAAATTATGACTTTGAAATTGGTCTAGATCTTCATGCCCCAGATTTAACCGATGACAGTAAATATGAACAAGTGATAAAACATATTTTATCCCCTATCGTCTTGTTAAAAAAAGAAATCTAATAGTTATCAGTCTAATAGTAAGCTATAACTTTAGCCACTATTAGACTTTTGATAAGTGATATTATAATCACCCCCAGTTCTCACAAATAAAATTAATACTTGAGGATACTTATGCTTAATAAAGTCGCTATTGTTGTCGGTGCAACTGGCTTAGTGGGCAGTCACTTAGTTGAAGAATTAATTGTGGCAACTCATATCAGTAAAGTTATCACCCTAACGCGTCGCCCTATTAGTTATAACAGTGACAAAGTCGTTAATCATGTAGTGGACTTTAACCATTTAGCTCAACACGCTGCGCTTTTTAAAGCGGATATATTATTTTCATGTTTAGGCACGACAAAAAAAGCAGCTGGCTCTATAGCCGCTCAGCGTAAGGTTGATTTTTATTATCAGTTAAAAGTCGCTGAACTTGCTGCAAAACACGAAGTACACCATTACTTGCTAGTATCCTCCAGTGGTGCAAATGCCAATAGTGGTAACGCATATTTACAAATGAAAGGTGAACTTGAAAATACTGTCAAAGAACTGCTATTTAAACGCATTAGTATTATTCAGCCATCGTTATTACTTGGCGAGCGTAATAACGAATTTCGTATTGGTGAAAAGCTTGGCAGTGTATTGTTACCAATTTTATGTATGCTGACTGGTTTAAGAAAGTATCGCCCTATCACGGGCAAACAAGTCGCCATAAAAATGTGTAATATCAGTAAACAATCAGGTGATGGTGTTGAATATTTTAGATTAGATGAACTATTTAACAGTTAAACTTCAGTACGTATCTTATACGTTCCTTTTCACCATAAATGGCGACCGACAAATTTAAATACGAACTTCAGCGCAAAAAGCTATAAAAAAGCCAGCAAATGCTGGCTCAGTTTTTAATACCTATTAACCTTACTACTTACCAAACTCTGTTGGAGCTGGCGGCACAATCAAGGTTTTTTTCGGGTTTGCCTTAAGCTCTTTTAACAGCTCTTGTACGGCACGCTCAATCGACGGATCTTGCCCAGCTTGAATAAGCTCTGGACGGTCAATCACTTCGATATCTGGGCTTACGCCTTCATTTTCGATGATCCAGTTACCGTCATTGTCGAGTATTCTAAAGGTGGCAGCAATAACTGAACCACCATCCACAAGCCCTGGGTTACCAGAGATACCTATTAACCCACCCCAAGTGCGAGTGCCAATTAGTTTACCTAAACCTGCTTGGCGGAAGTAATACGGTAGTGCGTCACCACCTGAACTTGAGTAGCCGTTGATCAGCATGGCTTTTGGTCCATCATGGGCAAACTGTGGTGTTTTAGTTGGCTCAACGCCACGACGCTTCCAGTAGTTAAGCGGTTTACGTGCCAGCCAAGTGATCATATGCTCAGGGATAAAACCACCGCCATTGTAGCGATCATCTATGATCATTGCTTCTTTGCTAGTTTGCGGTAAAAAGTTTTTAAATAACGAACGATTACCTTCGTAATGTGTGTTTGGCAAATGTACATAACCAATACGACCGTCGGATAGTTTATTTACATATTCAGCACGGCTATGCGTCCATTGTAAATAACGTAAGCCGGTTTCACTTGCGATTGGTTTAACTGTTACCTTCCAACTTTTTTTCAGGCTCGGGGATTTACTAAGCAATAACTCAACCGATTTACCTTGGGTGTTTTCAAGTAATTCATAAAAGTTAACCACATCTTTTACTGAACGACCATTTACCTCAACAATATAATCACCAACGCTTGCGTTAACGCCCGGCTCGTTGAGTGGTGAGCGGAAGTTCTCGTGCCAGTTTTCGCCTTTAAAGATATTTTCGATTTTTACAAAACCGGATTTATGCGCGCTAATTTCTACGCCTAATAAACCATGCTGTAAACGTGTTGCAGTTGGCATATCGCCAGAGTTGACATAAATATGCCCGGAGTTAATCTCGCCGGCAATTTCGCTTAGCACATAGTCAAGGTCGGCGCGATGTGCGATTGCATCAGCCATTGGTTGGTAGCGTTTTAAAATAGCATCCCAATCTTGGCCGTGATGATTTTCATCGTAGAACCAATCACGTAATGTCCGCCAGCCTTCACGATACATTTGCGCCCACTCTATTTGCGGGTCAATTTTTAGTATCATATTTTGCAAGTCTAACTGGGTGGCTTTTAAATCTTGCTCAGCGGCTGGCTTAATTACACTGTAATTATCACCTGAGCGAGCAATAATATGCTGCGCATTCGCTGATATTTTATAGCTATTAACCCCCTTCGCTACGGTGGCAATTTCGCCATCGACGGCAATAGGTATTAATTTCAGCTCACCCGCAGAGAGTGTTAATACGCCATCTTTTACAGCAGTTAAAGCACTGTAATTTCCGGCCGGGGCACTTAGAGCGACAACGCGGTCCATAAAACCGTCACTTTCAATATAAGTGCTTAGCGGTTTAGCTGACTTGTCATCGTCTTTATTCGCTTTCGAGTCAACAATACTTATTTCATCAGTCAGTGGCGTATTCAGCGGTTTGATTTTGCTATTGACAGCAACAGCATAAATTCGCGTGGCATTATTAAACATGTAGTCAAATTCATAACTACTAAAAGTTAAGTTAAAGTCGCGCTCTGAAGTAAAATACAATTGCTGACCATCAGGAGAAAACGCCGGATTTCGTTCACTGCTCATATCGTCGGTCAGACGTGTAACTTGTTTATCTTTTAAATTATAATGCCATAATGAGGCATAACGATTTTCGTTATTTTTAACAAATACAACATCTTCACTATTAGGTGACCAAATATACGTAGTTAAGCCGTCTTCTTCATACTTAGCGGTATCAATTTTATGCTGCTTGCCGGTTTTTATATCAAGCCACCATAAGGTGTGATTTAGATCTGCAAACAATAGCTTTTTATTGTCCGGAGACCAAACAGGGTCAAAACGCCAAATAGTGCCATTAGTTGTCAGTTGTTTAACCTTGTTGTTATTAGCTCGGTCTTGGATATAAATTTCGTACTCACCACTTTCATCACTCATATAGGCAATATAACGGCCATTTGGTGACCACGAAGCGGCAATTTCACGCCCTTTAGGCGTATGGCTTAAATTGCGTGTTGGGCCATTTTTAACGGGTACTGAGAACAGCTCTCCGCGGGCACTAAAAACCACGCGCTTACCATCATGGGATACATCCATCGAATCAATAAAGCCAGCCACATTTTTGCTATAAGGCATGGTATATTCACGATTTCCCTGTACGTTAATAGTCAGCTTTTCTTCACGCTGCGTTGCATCGTCAAAACGGTATAAATAACCACCATTCTCATACACTATGGCATCTGGGCCTGCCGATGGCCAAAGCACATCAAAATCCGTGTGATTGGTCACTTTTACTGGTGCTTTGCCGTCTTGATGCTTGTATAAGTTTAAGGTGTATGCTCTGTCTGAGACATAATAAATATTATCATGCACCCAAGTAGGCTGCTGATCTGTGGCTCTATCAGTAGTTAACTGCGTAGACTTGTTGTGCTCTAAATCATAGATCCATACATCTTGTGCACGCCCCCCTCGCGTGCGCTTCCAGGTACGAAACTCGCGATCAATTGGTGTATATACGTATTGCTTACCATCAGGCGATAACATGCCGCCACCCGTTTCAGGTATGGCCAATGGCTGCTCTAAGCCACCATCGGCAGGCACCATGTAAGGACGTCCCACACGCTTACCATAAGGTGTACGGTTTGCTCGAAACACTATATGTTTACCATCAGGCGTCCAATCAAGGACACGATAATCATAGCCACCACGAGGCGGCATCACACCAACATCGTTATAGTAAGTCAGTTGCTTTAGATCACTGCCATCGCGATTCATTACATATATTTGGCGGCTACCATTGTACTGTGCTGAAAAAGCGATTCTTTTCCCATCTGGAGAAAACTTAGGGAATGTTTCAAAACCAATGTGATCTGTTAAGCGCGTGCTTTTACCCGTTTTGATATTTGCTATATAAATATCACCGGCATAAACAAAAGTAACCGACTCTTTATGAATATCAGGAAAACGTAATAATCGCGTATCTTGAGTATCATAAGCCGCGGCTATGGGTGAGAATGTAGGCGCAACCGCAATCGCTATTGCGGTTAAAAAAGTACGTAATTTCAACTTAACCATCCTTATGTTGTTATTTTATATCATCATAACAACATAAAAATGGATTGCAGCTTTGTTCGGCGAATAACTGTAACAGAGTGTAAATAACCTGAACAATATTTATAATCAGTGTCTTAGTAATTCTCTTAATCAGAGGTCAGGTTAAATAATAATCATGAGTAATAGTTATAGTCCTCCGACTTTAGGTAGCTGCCTTTTATCAATCACTTTAAAAGTAGTTAAATCAACAAGCATTGAAAACACTTCAGCATTGTCTATAAACAACATAAACAAATTGCCTTGCTCATTAACAGCATGCTCAAGAATGCGGTCGAAGCCTGTGAGAACCTCGCTATAACCACTGCCATCAATTTTACTTAACGCAAAAGTGCTTTTATCTTCGTTGCTTAAAAGGCCGTCGTTATTTGTGTCGTTTTTAATAACATGATAGGCAATACCCGCCGCTTTTGACTGCGAATCAAATTCAGATAAATACAATGGAGAAATATCAGTGATCAACTGATCTGTCGTATCAAAAAGCCAATTTGCATAGTTTGTTTTACCATTGATAAACATCACATTTTTTGACCGTGTTGGCCTATGTTTATAATAAGAGGAACCACTAAAATTTTCTACAACTTGCCCTAACCCACGTTCGGTATCGGCTTCAACCGTTAACTTTTCAGACTCAAGCTCTATATAATAAAAGTCCGTTTCTCCTACTCTTCGCGGGTAGCCCAAACGCCACTTTTCTTCTTCGTTCTTGTCATCTGCTAAATTTAATGCCGGTGGCTCAACGTCGTTATCATTAAATACTGTTGTAACAAGTTGGACTGAAATTAACGCAGTAGCAATTAAAACCCCGACTAATAAAATAATTCCATTTAAGTTCCATACCCATTTAAAAAATTTATCTGAATTCATGCTTTCCCTATTTTAAAAAAAGTGATCAATTTATCTGAACATACGTATTATTGAACTTATCTATAACACAAAGCTTTGCGATAAAAAATGAAAACAAACCCTACAACTAGTTTGCCATTACTATCAGGTTCCGGCGATTTAATTCTGCACTGGCAAATAGTTAATGACTCAGTAATGGGCGGTTTATCGACCAGCCAAGCTTATGAGAAGGACAATAGCTTAATTTTTACAGGCAACGTTTCTCTTGAAAATAATGGAGGCTTTGCTTCAATACGCACAACAATAAACACTAATAAAGAAAACGCCAATCTCATATATTTACGGTTCAAAGGAGATGGTAAAACGTATCAACTTCGCTTAAGAACGAGTCAGTACCTAGATGGGCCAGCGTTTACTGCTTCGTTTGCAACATTAAAAGATCAATGGCAAGTCGTTACATTCTCACCAACTGACTTTAGTCTCACTTACCGTGGTAAAACCTTAGAGCAGCAACCAGAGTTAACGTTCAAAGATGTACAACAATTGGGCCTTATGATCGCCAAAAAGCAGCAAGGTAATTTTAAACTTAAATTAGCGCATATTAACTTTGAGCTTAAATAGCGTAAATTAAGCGGCTATATTGGAAATATTAAAATTATTTTTTAAAATCATATTCTTCGTTATCTCGCTTTTTAAGTTCTGTGATAACCATTTCTATCATCTGTTACTTTATTTCTGCGTGGTTGGACTTTAGCTCATTAAGTTGCTGAACTAATATATCAATTTGCTCTTGCTGTTGAGAATCTCGGTATTTTTTCGCACCAGTATGCTCAGGATCTATTTTTAAATTTTGCGCTTCGGTATTTTTTTCCAGCTGTATAAAGTTGCTATTGTGGCTTTCAAGCTTGAGATTTCGCTGAATTGGATCTTGTTTTAATTTATTAATTTGTTCTTGTAGCACGATGATCTTTTGAGCGAAATCTTCATACACTTTTTGTAAATTGTTATACTGTTCAGCAAAATTCACATCATCTTCGCTATACTCTTGCGCTTTAGCATCTAAAAACTCAGACAAAATATATTCAGGCTGTTCTGTTTGCGCTGCTTGTTCTTCAAGTCGTTTTTCGTATTTACTTTGAAACCCATGAGCTTCAGGAATAGTAATAACAGGTAAGATCTTCATATTTCATCCTTAAAACTATCCTGGTAATAATATCGGCACAAAATAATAAGACTTTAGCTTTCTTTTGCAAAAACATTACCCTTGGTTATTACCCAAAGGCTAGGAAGCTACTAATGGTTAAGCACCTAAGCGCCGGTATTAAACTCACTGGCAAAGGAGTTTTACCGTTAGATTCCAAGCAACAATTAAACACACTTGCTTTGCAAACTGTAAATTAGCTTTTGCTATACTATTGCTCCATGAAAACCCAGCGGTAAATGATAGGGTAATTGCATTGAAGCCAACGGCCCTTGACCTATTTTCTCCGCATCAAAAACAGCAACACCACTTTTAGCCGATCCATAATCCAACCACGTATTAATGATATAACCTTGCCCTTCTCTATTACTATTTGTTTTGGCTATAAATAAAGGCTCTTCAACATGGGCAGTATCACCAAAACTATAACTTTGACTTTGGCCTGATTGCGTGTTCAATCTTGTGATTGCATCAAACTCTTTATTTGGATTATTTTTGCTTATTCCTACGCCATACTGCAAAGCCGATGACTTAGCAGCGAAACGCTTATCAAATTGCAAAAATTCCATATATGGTTCAGCCCAGTTAATCGATACCTTGTTAGTAACAAGATTAAGCCTAAGCTGGGCTGCTTTAGCTGGTTCATGCGCAATACGATTTTGGTTATTGTCTATATTAGCCATTACATCAGTCATTACAGTTGCATCTGGATACAGACATAAGTTAACAACTAGTTCATTATTTTGTTGCCAACTATTTCCAAAATGAAAAACAAATCCAGCTTCAAGCTCCATCTGGTTAACTACTTGCAAACTATGCTTATCAACCACTAATACCCGACTGCCTAATTGTTTTTGCCATTTAAATCGTTCTATATAAGTTTCTCCCAGTTGCTGTAACATGGGCGGCAAATAAAATATTAAATACTGCTCTGTCACTGCAAAATCATGAATATAACTATGATGTGGCAGTGGTAAAAGTTTATAGCGTTTTATGCCTCCTTGCGCCGTCAGTTGATACACTACAATGCAAGGTTTACCTGTAAAAGAAATATCACCAAAGTTCCAAATCGTACCATCGCTATCAGCATGAGGATGAGCTGAAAAAGGAACCCCATTTAATTCAGACCCAAAATCAACCTGTCCTTTGGTTGCGAGTGTTTCTTGATCAAGGCGATACGGCGTACCCGCTTCCCACATAGCCCAAAGCTCACCGGCCATTGGTAACAATGCCGTATTTGCAGTATTGAATACTTGGGTATTTTTTGCCGGTTTTGCATTAGTAATTATTGAGCCTGCACCATTATATAGAAACCTTCCTGCTTTACTCTCTTCGACAAACTTCTGTGTTTGTGTAAATTTTCCTTGATGAGTGACACCGTGCTGTGAAAATTTAAATTGATTAACAAACCCATCGCCATCAAACCAATGGCTGTAACGCTGCCCTGCCCGCTCTTGCATACCCGGGCCATTGCGGAAAAATGTCATACCTTGTAACTGAACGGGTAGCTCACCTTGCCAAGGTTCAAAATGTGGATCAATATTATCCGTTACCCCTTGCCAACCTAAAAAAGAAGACTGTATAGCAGAAGAATGACTTGGCTGTGGCTTTGCATTTGCTCCAAATACCGCAGGGCATTGGCTAGCGATAATTGCGCATGTGCCTAAGTATGTTGATTTTTTTAAAAATTCACGACGTAACATAGCAATATCCTTAATCAATCGAAATTTGAATAGTGTGATCAACATCACCGACAGCAAAGCGTAATTTGTCAAAACTTGGCGGCCCCATTAAACGAGGATTATTACTAAAACCATATGGCTCATTAGGAATACCAATCATATTACGATTGAGCTTTTGATTATTATCTAAATCTTGGTAAGCCAAAATGGCGTAATCACCGGCGCTTAAATCGCTAAATGTTACTGTAGTCTGTAACTTAGTCACGGCCCCTTTATATGCTAGCGTGGCTTTATTTGACTCCATAGCAGAGACTGAGTCATAAAGCACCACATATATATCACCTTCAAGCTGTGTGATCCCCGCAATATCGACCGTTAATTCGGCAGCTTGTGCAGCTAAGCTACTGATTGCAAATGCACTGGTAAAAACTAATTTTTTAAACATAACAAGCTCTTTCTAATGTGGCTTAACACCTATTGCTAAGCTGATGTAGCTACTGTAGAAAAGTCCCACATATAATACAGGTGCCAAAAGTCATGTTTTTTGAAATTAGTTTGTTTATGTCTTAGTATTAAGCAAATTTATTAACATCGCGTTTAAAAACCCGCATACTGTTTTATTGCTATTTAAAGACAAGCTAACGTAAACTAAAGCACTTTGTTTTTTTGCTGGAAGCGAAATGCAGTCGCCCTCTTTATTGACACTAAAAAAACCTATTAACTGGCAACTAACATTAGCGGGCTTACTAGGCTGCGCCACAGTTATGGCGCTTACTTTAGTAACTAGTCAAGCCACATCGCTATTAAGCAGTTTTCTCGCTTATATGCTGTATATACTAAGCTTTTTAGTGATTACACTGACAAATGGTGTAAACCAAAATCCTCGCAGTTTAAGCTGTTTTATATTTTTACAAATACTGGCAACTTTAATATTAGGCTGGATATTACACACCCCATTAATTTATATTTTATTGGTGATTATAGCAGGGCAACTGCCTTTCATTTTTAGCTCGAGATACGCTTTAGTCCCGATGGTTGCTGCTCATAGCTCACTTGTGCTGGTGCTCTTTTTTAGTAAAGAAAATGCTATTTCTCTGTGGCATGAATTAACACTAAGTAGTGTCTACTTGGCTTTTGAGATTTTTTCGTTTGCCGCCAGTAAAGTTGCCGTCAAAGAAGCTGCAACAAATAAAGCATTAACACTGATGAATGCACACCTTGCTTCTACACGAAGTTTACTAACCGATAGTATTCGTCATGGTGAGCGCCTTGAGATTAGTCGTGACCTGCATGATATTTGTGGCCATCAACTTACCGCATTAATTTTAAATTTAGAGTTTGCCGCACAGCAAACAGCCAACTCAAAAGATGACTCTTCTCATGCGACATTGATCCAATCACGCGACTTAGCAAAAGCATTACTGAGTGAGATCCGCAACATGGTTCGCAGTATTCGTACCGACGGTGATATTGATATAAAAACAGCACTCAATGAAATTGCAGATCGGTTACCTGGTTACAATTTTGCTGTTAGCATCGACAATGCGCTGCAGATCCATTCCCATAAGCAAGCCGAATGTATATTAAGAGTGTGTCAAGAAGCAATTACCAATGCGATTAAGCATAGCCAATTTAAACACATTGAAGTGCGACTATCACAGACCAACAAAATGTTAGCCTTAGATATTATTAATCAGCAATCCCAACAAAGTGATTTGAATTTCGGCTGTGGTTTAAACTCAATCAAAGAGCGGGTAAGTGAATATCAAGGCTGTATGGAAATCAAGCAAACGCCAGAGCGTTTTTGCTTACATGTCACCCTCCCCCTTAAGGACACATTATGATCAGACTAGCCATTGTCGACGACCAAGCACTGATCCGCGAGGGGATCGCCAATTTACTCTCTTTAGCGGACGAATTTACCGTCTGTTGGCAACTCGACTCAGGCATCAAAGTATGCGAGCAGCTATCCTCTGATCCCATTGATGTACTATTAATGGATATTAGGATGCCTGGCGTCAATGGTATCGAAGCACTAACCCAACTTCGCAAACAGCATTTTGATTGCAAGGTAATTATCTTAACAACTTTTGATGATCCGCAGTTATTTGTCGATGCAATGCAAGCAGGAGCTAATGGATTCTTACTCAAGGATGTCGACACCGAAAAGCTTCATCATGCAGTCCATCGTGTGTACAACGGACAAACCTTAGCAGAGCCAGTGTTATTAAATCAGCTAAATGCAGCACAGCTGTCGACCTTTGGGGATAATGAAATTGAACCGCTGAGTGAACGCGAAACTGGTATTTTAAAACTGATCGCAGCTGGACTATCTAATAAAGAAATAGCTCAAGCCATTTTTTTAGCCGAAGGAACCGTTAAGAATCATGTATCAAGCTTACTGGCAAAGCTCAATACCCGCGATAGAACCCGCGCAGTACTTAAAGCATTGAGCGCGAAAATTATATGAATTATCTTACACAAGCTTTTTAAGTACATGTTTATTTTACAGTATTACCAATAAACAAACGATATAACTTATATTTCTACTTTAGATATAACATCTACAAACTCAGCCATTCAATCAAAATACTAAATCTGCGCTCAGGTTACTTTAGCTTCCTAGCCTTTGTTATTACCCAAAGGCTAGGAAGCTACTAATGGTTAAACGGCCTGTTGATGGATTACTAGATAGTCCTAAATCAGGATTAATATTACCAGAATGCAAGGCATTACTTGGATATACAATAAGCCTATTCGGTTTCGCCTCTAGTGAGGCTATTTGCTCAAACAATGTTGTATCACTGGAAATATAACTAGGACGTTCGTGGAGCCTTTGAGCAATGGCTTGCTGTTTGATCATTGCACGATACGGTGCGAGTCGCTGCTGTGTTATACGTTCAAAGCCAGATGCTTTATGCCGATACAAGGACGTTCCACCATATGCTTTTGCACATAAAAAATGCACAGCAGCAAGCTGGTTAACACTAGGAGTATCAAAGTGAGGCAACATTTGAATGGGCCTTAATTTTGTTACCGGTGTTGTGGCAATTGAAAACGCAGAAAAAACCACTTTCATGTCATTGCTATCGATAAAATTGAACGACGACTTTAAGATAGGGAGTAACTCTTTAAGTTGCTCACTATAGTTAGCCGGTGATGGTTTGCGAACCCCTGGGTATAAATCTCCATTAGATGCAGTAAATGCCGAGCTATGATTAACGTTTTTACAAGCACAGGCGATGAGTTCATTATAGTTTAAACTTAAATCATCAATCACTAAAACAGGTATGCGCTCATTACCAACAACTAAGCGTGTAACTTTCATTGCCGGGTTTAAAAAAGTAGCACTAGTCATGTACACTAACTAACTGCTGATTTTTACGTTCAATAAGTGGATACAGTTGACCCAATGAATTGATCATCGTGTAGATTGGTTTAAGCTGTTGGGCTTTATGTAAACGCCCTATTTGTTCAGGATCTAGTGCCACAACTTTCTCTTCACTTACCGTATATAGACCGTTTAAACGTGAACTTTGCTTATTGCAAAAGGTAACGTCAAGGGAAAGAGGCTGCACTAAATTAAGTGCTAACAATGTGTCGATCAGTGCTTTATTTTCTATTTCGCCTTGCAATAAATACCCTAAGCATTGTTTCATTTTAACAAAATAATCACTATCTTCACCGCTGTCAGTAAATAATACCTGGATGTCATTGACGTTATTTTGCGCTGAGTCGCGAACTATCGATGGGCTGTCTAAGTTTATACAAACCGCATAATCTCCCGCTTCTTCAGCTTGTATATCACCGACAAAAAATGGCTGCCTTTGTAACTGTAATGGTATGTAAACTCCTTGCCATTGACCGTCTTTCGAAAATAAATTTTCATGTTGCTCAAAACCTAATAATGCCGTTAAGGTAAATTCGCCTGTTTCACCACTCTTAGCAAGTACGATCGGATGTTGCACAGATACTTGGCTAAATTCAGCAACCACAACGGGAAGCATATTTTGCGTGGCACTGTGTTCTTGAGTTTTCGCGATATCAATTTTTAAATGTTTGTGAGCACTGTAATTAATTGCAACTAAATTAGTCATATTGTTCTCTTTATTCTTTATATTTCACAGCACAATTAAATTGCACTAAGCCCATGCAGCTTAATTTTATCAAGTAACTCTCTGTTACTAGGTAATGTTGAAACTGCTTGCTGAATCATATGTTTATTTTTAGCAAATTGACTCTGTGCAAATGTTTTATCATTTAATAAGTGAGGTGAGTTGCTGTAATCACTTTTAAAGCCCATTCCATACAAGACATACTGATAGCTTGCAGCAGGAAACACTTCATTATTACTCGCAAAATCATAATCAGCAGGAGCGCGATATTGCCAAAGTTGCATTAAATCTTGCAAGCTTTGTGGGATCGTTTGTGGATCGCGATTATCTATCCAAAACGCATTATCGGTGCGCTTACTCAAAATATAGTGCAGCTTTAAAAAGTCGATTATTTTCCCCCAGCGGTAGAGAAATGTATCGTTAAAGCGTTTCGCTGTAATATCCATTACCTCGCGAGTCGGTGGCAATTGCTCGCTAATCATTTGCGCTGACATCTCAACTAACACAAGAGCAGACGCTTCAAGTGGCTCTAAAAAGCCAGCAGACAATCCAACAGCAACACAATTATTTTGCCAAAAGTGACTGCGATGGCCACTTTCTATCGGAATTTTTCTGATTGTCAGTGAATCAATCTTATCGCCTATATAGTCGGCAAGTCTTGCCCTTGCTTGCGATTCAGTACTGTGTTTGCTCGAATACACATAACCAACACCACGGCGATGTTGTAAACCTATGTCCCAGATCCAACCTGCTTCTTGCGCCGTCGAGATGGTATGTGAAGCGATTGGGCTACTGTCATTTTCATAGGGTACCTGTACTGCTAAAGCCGTATCTATGAATAAAACATCACGATAGGATTTGAACGGCACTTGATAATGACCTCCGAGCAATAACGATGAAAAACCACTGCAATCAACAAATAAATCGCCACTTATATTTCCGGCCTGCTTTGTTGTTAAACTACCTATATCACCATTTTCGATGCTGTTAACTTTAGTAACATCAGCTAAAATATGGGTTACACCTAAATTTTCGATGCAGTGTTTTTGTAAAAACACTGCAAATTTAGCTGAATCTAGATGATAAGCGTAATTGGCGACAGCGCCATATTCAGGCGTTCTGATCGTCTTTGGCGCAAGACCTTGCTCGCAAAGTGCTTCTTGAAAACATACCGCATTAGAAAACGATGATGATTGCTCGCCATCGTTTAACCAATATCCTGCCATATCTGTTTTAGTGAATCCTTGCGGTAAAACCAATGGGTGATAATAATAATCATCTTCGCCACCATCCACCCATTGTGCAAACTTAGCACCTTGTTTAAAACTAGCGTCACACTCACGGATAAAGTCGGTTTCACTAATACCCAAAGCGATTAAAGTGCTGCGCATTGTTGGCCAAGTACCTTCACCAACGCCAATAATTGGTACGTTTGGCGATTCGACTAACGTGACCTTGACGCCAACGTCCGTATTACTCTTATGCTCTGCAGCCAATCGCCCCGCAGTTAACCAACCCGCAATACCACCACCCACGACAATCACTGTGTTTATGCTTTTTTCTTGTTGTTTCATTTTAATACTCGCGTGGATTACAATTAAAAGTGACTTTTAATCAATACATAAAAGTCACTTTATTTACCCGATTAATGCCTAGAAATTACCGCGAATACCGAACATGAAACGTCGACCGCTGTCTTCAATTTGTAGCATTTGATTAGCAAAACGACCTCGTTTGTGAACATACTCTTGAGTTAGATTAATGCCTTCAATAAAGACTGTGACGTGTTCTGTTAAATCATAACTAATGTTCGCATCAAGCTGTGCATAGTCTTCTACAATAGTTACACCATCACCATTAAGTTGACTTAACGATTGCACAAAGCTGTCTCGCCAGTTGTAAGCTAAGCGAGCTTGAAAAGAATCATTTTCATAAAAACCTACCACATTATATGAATCACTTAAGCCTGTAAGAGCAAACACTTGAGTAATATCTGCAGCATCTAACTCTTTGTTACTATCTACAATAGTGGCATTAACCATAAAACCAAAGCCACTGTCGAAAGTATGCTGTAGAGCAACCTCCCACCCATCAACAATTGCTGATTCACTGTTATTTGGTATGGTATTGGTAAACACCGCCGTGGTGTCTGCTGGATCTGGACTATCAACATCATTACCTGTGGAAGGATCAGTAAGTAGACCGCCACCGGGCAGTTCAAAGGTTAAGTCTTCAGTGGTATTGATAATAAAATTAGCAACATTTTTTCTAAAATAACCTGCCGATACATAACTTGCATTGCCGTAGTACCATTCAAGAGATAGATCTAAGTTATCAGAAGTAAAAGGAGCTAACGCTGGATTACCAGAGCTGGATGTTAAATTGCCACCTTGCCGCGTTGTTTCTATCACTGTTACCGGTGACATACTATCGAGCGTCGGTCGAGTGATTGTTTGTGATACCGCAGCACGGGCAATTAAGTCATCATTGATTTCGAGCTTAAGACTAAAATTAGGTAAAATGGCTTCATAGTCAGAATTAGCTGAAATAGATTGAACATTGCCATAATTAGCTAACATTTCTGTTTTATCTAAAATTGACAATGAGTTAACTGGTTCATCGCTTCCGTTCACTTCAACATCAGTCGTTTCATACCTAAACCCAGCTGAGGCAAACAAGGGCATACCCGCAAGCTCTGATTCAAAATCAAATTCGCTATATAAAGCAATTGTGTCTTCTGTTATTTCAAATGACTTATTACGCTTTACTGCATCAAAGCTAATTGGCTGCCCATTTGCAGCGGCATATTGCTCAAGATAAGCAAAGTTTGCTTCACCATCATGTGCAAGCCAAGATGTTGGCATACGACCACTGCCACTGACGTTATCTAAAAAGTCATCGCCGGCATCAAATACAAACTGTGCGAGTCCGTCCATACTAGGCATATCTGGGTAACCACAGAAAGTACAATGTATACCTACACCTTCATTATCCCAACGTTCAAGACTTTTAGTTTCGGATGAATACATTGCGCCAAATTTTACGGCTACAAGACCCGTATAACCATCGTTGTACCATGTACTATCCCAACGAAATTGATCAACGGTATCTTCGACCGCCCAGCCACGACGCAACATAACATGAGCTCGGCTATTTGCCGGATCTAAATGATTTGAGACCCCATCAGGGCTAATTGCCGGGTTATATGCGCTGCCATCTAGCTCCTGTTGACCACTGTAAATACTGTCATCAGCCGATGCAAACTCACTCGCATAAGGTAAGATCCCTTGATCAACTTGAAAGCGCACACGGTTTGCATAACCAATCAAAGATAACTGATCACCTCGGCCATTATTTGCTTCACGCTCAGCCTTTGAATGGCTTAAATCAAAATTCATTTTTAAATTATCGTTTACGTGCCATTGTAAATTAAGCCCAAGCGCACTGGAGTTTGTTAAACGATCGAATTTTTTAGCGTGCATATCCGTTGCAAGCCCGACTTCTTGATAAAGATCAATCACCGTGCCATTTTCGTCAACAGTTGGTCCATCAGCATTACCAAACCCTTCTAAATTGGGTGCAGTAAACCAGTGTCCATAAGACGTTGTATCGGCTTCAACATCAAAATCAGAATACAGTGCATCGCCAGTAATCACTACATCATCAGACGGGGCATATTGAATAACTAAATTAGCATTGGTGCGAGTGCGCGTCTCTGTGGTTACTTTATGATCATAATTACGGGGAGAAAAAATATTGCCAGTATAAGCTTGTCCGCTTTGTGTTTGCGGCTTAGGCACGCCAACATTTTCTAACCAGCCATCTACTTGTGCTTGATTTAACCGGGTTCTACGTTCTTGACGTGAAACAGCGAATAACAAACCTAGGGTATCGTCATTAAATGTATTACTAATTAATCCTGATACCTCTGGCGTTGTTTCTTCACTATTGTCGTCATAAATACCTTTTATGCTGCCGGCTACTTTAAAGCCATTAATAGCAAATGGACGAGCGGTATTTACATTGATTGTTGAGCCTATACCGCCTGACTGCTTTGTTGCGGTTGATGTTTTAAATACATCTAAACTCTTTACCAGCTCCGACGCGATAGTATCAAAACTAAATGCTCGGCTTTGGTTTTCAGATGCCATTTGGCGGCCATTGACTAACACGGTATTAAATTGCGGGCCGAATCCCCGTACCGTGATTAATTGCCCTTCCCCGCCGGAACGGTCAATCGAAACACCGGTGATACGTTGCAATGACTCAGCTAAGTTAGTATCTGGGAATTTACCAATATCTTCTGCTGAAATAGAATCGACGACTCCACCCGCTTCACGTTTAGCATCCATTGCGCGTCCAAGTGATCCTCTTATTCCTCTTACTTCAATTATTTCAGGTCCTTGTTCTGCGGTATCGGCTACTGCAGGTAGTGTAACGCTACTAAGCACTGCGAGTACGGCACTCGCCACCCCGTTTTTTTTATAATTAGTCATGTTGTCATTTCTCTCGAAGCGTGGATCTATCGAAATAGATATTTGCCCATCTTCGCTGACATGTGATTGCAAGCCTGTCCCTGCAAGTAAACTATTTAATGCAGTTATTATTGAATACTCACCAGTAATATTATTAGTCTGCAACTGTTGGATTTTATCCAACGGAAACAACAAGGTAATATCAGCTTGCTCTGCAAAATTAATCAGCGATAGATCAGCCCTTTGTCTTGGAATATCAAACATAATCTTGCCATTTTTGGTATTTGCTTGAGCCTCTGTATTAAACAAAGTAAAAACCAAAACCAGTACACAAAAATGAAGCTGAGATGTTTGATATTTCATGTGCATGGTTTTTCGCCATACACAAAACAAAGACGAGTGAGTTTTTATTTTCCCCCATAAATATTTTCGATTATTTACAAATAATATATATTTTTGACTAGTCATACTGAAAATTGCTAAGCCTTTTTGTTTTTATTATTACTAAAATACAACGGCGAAATATTCAATTTTGAATAATGTTTCGCTTGCAAAGTAATTGCTGTTTTTATCCGCTAAACCCATTTCTAAAATTGCTGCATATCGTCAATTAGAACAAGTAATTAAAAAGTTTAAATCGTATTTAAAGTATCTATTTGGGTGTAAATATCTAAGTACTTAGTGATGTAAATTAAGATAATTTGTACGCTGTTTTTTTAACAACCAAAGAAGCACCATACGATGCTAAGTAGCTTAGCGCCTAGACCCGAACTCTTGATTGCTAAAAACTGTAGTACAATTAACACTGTAATTACAAGCTTTAAGCAAAACGAGAAATGGACCGGTAAAGGGCAATGGGTAACGTTATATTAAAAAAATGCGATTAAATGGTTTTTGCCTAGTGGATTTTTTTATCTCAATCGTCTTACTAAGTATTGGCATAAAAATAATAACAGCAGAGCTAAATCCGATGAGAAAACGTTAATGACGAAAGACACACTACTTCACAAGGCTTATTTAGTCTCAAGAAAAAGCATTTCGCGAGTTGTGGCTAAAATTGTGCCACCTCATGAAATTGAAGATATTGTGCAAGAAACGTATGTGCGTATATGCAAAATTGAAAACAGCGACAATATTAACTCTCCCAAGTCATTTATCTATAAAACTGCGCGTAATTTAGCATTAGATTATC
The DNA here is from genome assembly GCF_014164235.1 of Pseudoalteromonas sp. SG44-17. Lineage (NCBI taxonomy): Bacteria > Pseudomonadati > Pseudomonadota > Gammaproteobacteria > Alteromonadales > Pseudoalteromonadaceae > Pseudoalteromonas > Pseudoalteromonas sp. SG44-17. Next base: position 30,129 of record NZ_JACJEV010000027.1, read on the forward strand.
AAAAACAGGCCAATATACGCTTGGTCGACGGTATTGATAATATGGAAGCGCTTGAGCAACTTCTGTGTGAACAATACAAAGATGAGATGTATGAGAGCACACTTACCGATAATGAATTTTCGAATTTTTGTGAAGCAGTAAGATTGCTTCCGATACAGTGTCGAAAAGTATTTGTATTAAAAAAAGTGTATGGCTATTCGCAGCGTGAAATAGCTGCACAATTGGAGCTTAGTGAAAGTACCGTGGAAAAGCATATTGCAACAGGCATGAAAAGATGTACGCTGTTTATGCGTCAATCAAATAAAAGCACCTATAATGAGCCAGCCCCTTCAGCAAACCTCAGTGCAGGAGGCAAATATGAGTAACATTCATCAGATCCATCAATCTTCCCAAGATAGTAATCAAGTTGAAGATGAACGCTTAGATCAAGCGAGTGAGTGGCTAGCCAAACTTGACCGAAACCTTAGCAGCGATGAAAAAGAAGCACTTAAAGCTTGGCTTGGAGATTCTTACAAAAATGTTGAGGTTCTGCTAGAAGTTGCACAATTGTGGGATAAAATGAGTGAGTTAAGTCGTTTATCAGACTTATTTCCACAAGCATCAAAACAACAACAAAAACTCCCTGTGTGGTTAGGCGCAATAGCAGCATCCATTTTATTGGCTGTTGCGCTTAGCTTTTTTCAAGAAACATTTAATTTTTCGCTGTTTAACCAAGCGAATAAATCTGCGGTAGTAGCAAAACAATTAAACTTTCAAACTGCGATTGGAGAAAGTAAAGATATTATTTTGCCTGACCAAAGTAAAATAACACTCAATACAAATAGTTTTGTCCATATTAAATACACTCCATCAGCCCGAGTAATCAATCTTCTTCGTGGTGAGATCCATATTGATGTCGCACATGATACCTCACGGCCTTTGAGTGTCGTCACTGGTAATAAAATAATCCAAGCCGTTGGAACTGCGTTTAATGTAGAGGTAAACAATAAACAAATAGAACTTATTGTTACCGATGGAAAAGTATTAGTTGCTCAGCAGTATACAACCGCTGTACCTAACCTCTCAAATAATGGCACTTCTAGAGTTGCAAAAGATGTATCGCTGCATTCCACGCCGGTATCAAAGGGTGAGAAACTCAATTTAGACTTTAAGGGTGAAATTACCAAAAAAGTTGAAAAAATTGACGCGATTGATGTGGCAGCAAACTTATCTTGGCGTCAAGGGAGTATCATTTTCAGAGGCGAATCACTTAGCGACGCAATGACCGAAATTAGCCGCTATACCAATATTAACTTTGAGCTTGCTGATGACGAACGTTTGAAGCAAGTACACGTTGCAGGCATGTTCAAAACTGGCGACGTTAAAGGTCTACTCGAAGTGCTTAATAATAACTTTAATATTAGTTATGAAAGAGTCAGCCCCGATAAAATCATGTTAAAATATGCGTCGCCTCACACTACTATATAATTCGTTACAACAATAACCAGGTATATCACCATGACAACACCTTTATCGTCGGGCAAGATTAATAGCCCGAATCACTCTTTATCAACAAACACCCATTCTCTACTTTACGTTATATTTATATCTGGCGTTGCAGCAATTGGTGGCTTTTTATTTGGCTTTGACTCCGGGGTTATCAACGGAACTGTGTCGGCGCTTGGCAAAACATTTAACTCAAGCAGCGTCGCAACAGGGTTTAATGTTGCGTCGGTTTTACTGGGTTGTGCTCTTGGTGCGCTGATTGCGGGCCCGCTTGCTGATAAATTTGGCCGCCGCTCAATTATGATCATCACTGCAGTAATATTTGCCATTAGCGCGTTTGGTTCAGGCATTGCAGACAGCTCCGCTGAATTTATTTTTTATCGTCTATTTGGTGGTCTCGGTATTGGCGCTGCATCTGTATTGGCACCCGCTTACATTGCTGAAGTCGCACCTGCGGCTTTGCGTGGACGATTAGCAACACTGCAACAATTAGCGATTGTACTTGGCTTATTTGCTGCTTTTTTAAGTAATTACCTGATCGCTTCGGCGGCAAACGGCGCTGAAGGTATTTTTATTCTTGAGCTGGCGGCTTGGCGCTGGATGTTTTGGGCAGAACTTGTACCTGCAGGATTATTTCTGTTGGGAGTATTATTTATACCAGAGTCGCCGCGTTATTTAGTTGCCCAAGGCCAATTAGAAAAAGCCAAAGCTGTATTTAAAAAAATATCTAATGATGATGCCCAATCACAAATAAACGATGTTAAGCAGTCACTTCATGGCGATAAAAAACCAAGTATTCGTGACTTATTTATTGACGGTAAAAAGAAAATACACCCAATTGTATGGGTTGGTATCGCTTTGTCTGTTTTTCAGCAATTTGTAGGCATTAATGTGGTCTTTTATTACGGCTCTGAGCTTTGGCAAGCAGCGGGTTTTGATGAATCACAATCTTTATTCATCAATGTATTAGCGGGTACTACCAATATTTTATCTACTTTTATAGCAATTGCGCTTATCGATAAAGTAGGCAGAAAACCATTATTACTAGTAGGTAGTATTGGTATGTTTATTAGTTTAAGTGCATTAACTTATACCTTTGGTAGCGCAGGCCTCGATGCGGCAGGTAAACTTGCATTAACTGACAGTATGGGCACGTTTGCACTTATCATGGCTAATCTCTTTGTGGTATTTTTTGGCTTAAGCTGGGGACCTGTTGTATGGGTACTATTAGGCGAAATGTTCAATAATCGTATTCGAGGGGCTGCTTTAGCTGTTGCAGCAAGTGCGCAATGGCTTGCCAACTTTACAATTACCATGACCTTCCCGATTATGCTCGGTAGTATTGGTTTAGCTGGTGCCTATGGGTTTTATGCTATTTCGGCCTTTATTAGCGTATTTTTTATTGTTAAATATATAAAAGAAACACGTGGTATCAAGCTAGAAGCCATGTAAAAGTTGTTTAAAATGGCGAATGTATTTATTTCGCCATTTTTTCAACTAAGACTCTACTTTAAGTAATTCAACTTCAAATATAAGTAAAGAGGCTGGAGGAATACTGCCAACACGTTTTTCACCGTAAGCTAATTGATGAGGGATATAAAAGGTGTATTTATCGCCTTCACTCATCAGTTGCAAGCCTTCAGTCCAGCCTTTTATTACCTGATTTAAACCAAAACTGATTGGGCTATTACGCTCAACAGAACTGTCAAATACACTGCCATCTAGCAAAGTACCGTGATAATGCACATTCACCATGCTAGTTGGGCTTGGTCTTGCCTCACTACCACTGCTGCTAACAACTTTATATTGCAGACCAGATGCGGTCTCAATAACCCCTTCAACCTTGCTGTTTGCCACTAAAAAGTCGGCTTCGATTTGCGCATTAGCGACCGCTTGTTGCTTTACTTTTTTGCTATTTTGAAAAATCAAAAAGCATAAAATGGCGATGATAATCGCCAAAATAATGTTGATCATGATTATTCTTTCTCGTGTTCTTTTTCGTCGTTATCGCCATTAACGATATCTGCAATTTCACTTAAACGGGCTAAGGCAATGCCGTTAACTGAGTTTTCAGGATATTGCCCGTCGCTCAACTCGCCTGCTGCAATATCCATCAGTAAATTAAGCGCTTGGTCAACCGTTTCAACTGCATAAATATGAAACTTGCCAAGCTCTACTGCATTGAGGATCTCGTCATCAAGCACTAAGTTTACTTGATTTGATTTAGGAATAATTACTCCTTGCGCAGACGTTAAACCACGCATTTTGCAAAGCTTAAAAAACCCTTCAATTTTTTCGTTTACACCGCCAATGGCTTGCACGTCACCGTGCTGGTTAATTGAACCAGTCAGTGCAATTGACTGGCTAATAGGTAAGCTAGTAATTGCAGAAATAAGCGCACACAACTCAGCTAATGACGCACTGTCGCCATCAATGTAGCCATAACTTTGTTCAATGGCGATATTAGCACTGAGCGTTAAACTAAATTGCTGCGCATATTTATTACCTAAATAGCCAGTCAGTAGCATGACACCTTTGGAGTGAATGGCTTTACCCAGCTCAGCTTCGCGCTCAACGTCAATTACCCCATCCGCACCAGCGTAAACCGTGGCGGTGATCCGTGCCGGAGTACCAAAAGAAGTATCGCCAATGTGTAATACTGTTAAACCGTTTACTTTACCTACAGCATGACCGTCGGTGGCAATTAAGGTATGCCCTTCTTTGATATCGCTGAGCATATTTTCGCTAATTTGCCCAGTACGATATTGCTTGCCTTCAATCGCTTCATCAATATGATGGGCATCAATTAAAGTTAAGTTATCTTGCTTGGTATAAAAGCTGGCTTCTGCCACTAGCTCTAACACATCAGCAAAACGAGCTGAAAGCTTATTGTGATGTTCTGCTTGGCGGTAGCTAAATTTCAGTAATCGTGCCATCGCTGACTCAGTTAGACTACACTTTAGCGTCTGCTCACAGTACTCAATCACTTTAGTGATAAATTGATACTGTAATTTATCACTGCTTGGCAGGTAATAATCAAAATCGGCTAACACTCTAAACAGCTCAGCAAACTCTTCGTCATATTCACCGATGGTGTAATACAACTCACGCGAGCCGAGTAAAATAATTTTTACATCAAGCGGGATCAACTGTGGACGCAAGGTAAAGCTACTGCCAACAGCACTATCTTGATACGGTAAATCATTTTTGATTTGATGAGTTTTTAATGACAGCTTTAAACCATCCCACACTTGTGGATTAGCCATCACTTTTTCAGCGTCCATAATCAAATAACCACCGTTAGCGCGATGCAGTGCCCCCGGCTGAATCGATCGATAACTGGTGATCAATGAGCCTTGTGAAGTAGCATATTCAATTTTGCCAAAAATATTACCAAAGGTAGGATTTGGCTCATACACCACAGGGGCAGCATCACCTTCTTTAAATTCAACTAATATATTAGGTGCAAAAAAGTCGGTAAGCATCCCTTTACGGTCAAAATCTTCTTTGTTTTCGTCGCTAACATCTTCATCATCGAGCCACTCAAGTACCGCATCAATAATTTCCACGCGGATGTCTTTTAGATAGCGTAATACTCCAATGTGCGCAGCATATTTATGTTCAAGATCTTTTAGTAATGGCTTAGTAGCCAGCTCTGCGGTGGATTTTTTTAAATTACGGAGTTTTTCAGATGATTCACGTTTCCAACGAGGCAACTCAATCAGTGCCTCAATGAGTGCATCTTCGAGTTTTTCAATTACTTCATAAAATTGTTCACGCAATTCATCATCAAGCTCAGCAAATTCAGCATCGCTTAGTTGTTTGCCATCAATCAGCGGGGCAAATCCAACCACACTTTTTTCTTCAATTAAGGCAACACTTTGCTCAAGCGCGGCAATTTCCACAGCAGTAATTGCGCTATCGTAAGCGTCGTTAAATTCACGGTCGATTTTTTTCTTTTTACGCTGGTACGCTGGGTTATCAAACGCTGCAGGAAAGGTGTCGAGTACTTCATCAATAAATGAGTCAATATCATCAGCTAACTGTTTACTTTGACCTGCTTGTAAAAACATTGCGATAGGCTCGCGGTGGTCGTCATAATTATTAACGTATAACCACTCATTTGGTGTTGGCCGGCCTTTGCTGTGTGCTTGAAGTTTATCTTTGACTAAGGTAAACCGACCATGCGCGGCCTCCCCCATTACATACACATTGTAACCAGGTAATTCCATCCCTAACGAGAAATCAAGCGCACTTTGCGCCCGCTGTTGACCGATGAAAGTCAAGGTTTCAGGATATGGATTGTTCATGCACGTTTGTACATGATTAAGTGAAATTGTCGGCGCAAGGGCCGACACAGATAAAGGCAGCAGTTTCTTCGTCATTCTAACTTCTTTTTATACCAACATATTCGTTGATTTTGTAAGGTGGCATCAGTGCACTAAAAGGCACTGTTCACTAACTATTTAAGGTTGTAGTGCCTTGCGGCTAAAGTAGATACCATCACATTGCGAACACGCTGTAATTTGCGTAGCGTGGTAAATATCATAACTATATTGGCAATTCTTACATACTAATGTGCCCATGGCTATCCATTCGCCTTGGTGATATACCCCATTGTGCTTAAAATCTTGATTTAATGCTTGCCACTCAAGTTGAGTTTTGTCTTCGATATGTGAAAGTTCAAACCACAAAGACTCTTTAAGCTCTTGCCATGCAAGGGAACCATAGTGTTGATCGTGCTCTTGGATGTGTTCAATATCGCGCTTTAAATATTCACTGTATAAAGTTAATTTTTCTTGTCCTAAATCTTTTAGCGCTTGTTCAGATTCAATAAACTTATCCATCGCATCTTTTAGCTCATGATCTTTTACGTCTTTTAACCATGTGCTCAAATCTGTTAACCACGTCTTATAATCAGCCATTGTTTACTCCTTCAGAACTGTGTTTAGCGAACCTATACCTTACACAAGTATAGGTTAACCTGCCCTGAAAACTAATTTCATATAAAATCCACTGATTTGACGCTGTGATTAGTGCTTTTTTTGGGGTATCCTAACGGCAATTTTTTATTAGTTTGCAAGAAGTCTGGAACCGTAGATGCAAGAGCAATATAACCCGCAAGACATAGAGTCAAAAGTCCAAGCCTACTGGGAAGAAAACCAAGTATTTAAAGCCACTGAAGACGAGAGCAAAGAAAAGTATTATTGCCTTTCTATGTTCCCTTACCCAAGCGGCCGACTCCACATGGGTCATGTGCGTAACTACACGATTGGTGATGTTGTTTCTCGTTTCCAACGCTTGCAAGGCAAAAACGTAATGCAACCTATGGGTTGGGACGCGTTTGGTCTACCGGCTGAAAATGCGGCAATTAAAAATAAAACTGCGCCAGCAAAATGGACCTACGAGAACATCGATTACATGCGTACCCAACTTAAGCAATTAGGTTTTGGTTATGACTGGGATCGTGAGATCGCAACTTGCCATCCAGAATATTACAAATGGGAACAGTGGTTCTTCACTAAGCTTTACGAAAAAGGCCTAGTGTACAAAAAAATGTCAACGGTAAACTGGGATCCAGTAGACCAAACAGTACTTGCTAACGAGCAAGTTATTGATGGTCGCGGTTGGCGTTCAGGTGCTGTAGTTGAACAAAAAGAAATTCCACAGTGGTTTATTAAAATCACTGACTACGCGCAAGAGCTACTTGACGACTTAGACAAGTTAGAAGATTGGCCAGAGCAAGTTAAAACCATGCAGCGCAACTGGATTGGTCGCTCTGAAGGGGTAGATATTGAGTTTAAACGCACCGATAACAACGAAACATTCAGCGTTTATACCACTCGCCCTGATACCTTTATGGGTGTGACTTATGTTGCTGTTGCAGGCGGACACCCTATCGCACAAGAAGCAGCTAAAAATAGCGACGCTGTGGCACGCTTTGTTGATGAATGCAAAAACACCAAAGTAGCTGAAGCTGATATGGCGACGATGGAGAAAAAAGGCATCGCAACGGGCTTTTTTGCTACTCACCCACTTACCGGTGAGCAAGTACCAATTTGGGTTGCCAACTTTGTATTAATGCATTATGGCTCAGGTGCTGTAATGGCCGTACCCGCGCACGACCAACGGGACTTTGAATTTGCTACCGCTTACGGTTTAGACATCAAACAAGTCATTGCACCTGTCGCAGGTTCAGATCTTGAAGTAAACCTAAATGAAGCGGCATTCACTGAAAAAGGTGTGCTGGTAAATTCAGCTGAATTTGATGGCCTTGATTTTGATGGCGCATTTAAGGCTATTGCTGACAAACTTGAAGCTCTGGGTGTTGGTGAGCGTAAAGTAAACTTCCGTTTACGTGATTGGGGTGTTAGCCGTCAGCGTTATTGGGGTTCACCAATCCCAATGTTAAGCGATGAAAACGGTAACGAACTTGCTGCGACTGAAGATATGCTGCCGGTGCGCTTACCAGAAGACGTGGTAATGAACGGTGTAACATCGCCAATCAAAGCAGATCCACAATGGGCTAAAACCACAGTTAATGGCGCACCTGCGTTTCATGAAACTGACACTTTTGATACGTTTATGGAATCATCTTGGTACTACGCACGTTACTGTAGTCCACGCCATGACAAAGGTATGCTAGATCCAGCTGCGGCAAACTACTGGTTACCAGTAAACCAATACATTGGTGGTATTGAGCACGCTATTTTACATTTATTGTATTCGCGCTTTTTCCATAAATTATTACGTGATTTTGGCTTAGTTAATTCAGATGAGCCATTTGAGCGCTTACTATGCCAAGGTATGGTACTTGCCGAAACATTTTATCGTAAAGATGAAAAAGGTGGCGACATTTGGATTTCCCCTAGTGATGTAAATACTGAAACAGACGACAAAGGCCGCGTGACTAAAGCATGGCATAAAGTTGACGGCGAGCCAGTATTCTCATCAGGCATGAGCAAAATGTCTAAATCAAAAAATAACGGTATCGACCCGCAACAAGTTATCGCTCAATACGGCGCTGATACGGTACGTTTATTTATGATGTTTACCGCACCGCCAGAGCAAACGCTTGAATGGTCTGATTCAGGTGTTGAAGGGGCACATCGTTTCATTAAACGTGTATGGAAATATGCGGTTGATGTAAACACTGTTGGTTTCCAAGCATTAGACAAATCAGCATTAAATAACGAGCAAAAAGTGCTTCGTCGTGAGCTGCACAAAGCAATTGCAAAAGTGACTGATGATGTTGAACGTCGTCAAACATTCAACACTGCCATTGCGGCAATCATGGAAATCTCAAACAAATTGTTAAAAGCACCTTTAGCTGACAAACAAGATGTAGCGATTGCCAACGAAGCGCTTGAAGCGCTGCTAATTATGCTTGCACCAATTACGCCGCATTTGTCACATCAATTGTGGCAAGAATTGGGTAAAGAAGGCGATATTTTAGATGCGTCTTGGCCCGTAGTTGATGAGTCTGCCCTTGTTGAAGATGAAAAACTGATCATCGTGCAAGTTAACGGTAAACTACGCGCAAAATTAACGGTGCCAGCTGATGCTACTAAAGAGCAAGTAGAAGCACTAGCATTTGCTGAACCTAACGTATCTAAGTTCACTGATGGCGTAACAATCCGTAAGGTTATTTACGTACCAGGTAAACTACTTAACGTGGTTGCTAACTAATTATGGCTGCTATTCATGCCATTAAAAACGGACTAGCCTTAGCGCTAGTCTGTTTTTTGTTATCTAGCTGCGGCTTTCACCTTAAAAAAGCCTCAAGTCTGCCTGATGACTTGGCCACCTTAACTTTAAACGGTGATGATGAAAAATCAGCGTTATTTGCGATGCTTGGCAAAGAACTCACATTGAGCAAAGTTGAGTTACTCGACACGCCTAAGAAAAACGTCGCTCAGCTGTATTTATATAAAGATCGTCTTGAACGCCAAACCTTATCATTATTTAAAAATGGTCAGGTTGCCGAGTACGAGTTAGCTTATAGTGTTCGCTACTTACTCAAGCGCCCAGGCAAAGAAGCAATTGAACAACGTTTTGAGCTTTATCGTAATTATCAAGACGACCCAGATAACGCTTTAGCAAAAGCAAAAGAGTTAGAGTTGCTACTGAATGAAATTCGCATGCAAGCTAGTCGTCGTATTGTTAGAGAGCTGTCGCAACTATAATGCGCTGTTATGCGAATCAATTACCCAATGAATTAAAAAAAGGCTTACAGCCTTTTTATTTAGTATTTGGTGAAGAACCCTTTCAAGTAGCACAATGCGCTCAACAAATTCGTCAGATTGCGAAACAGCAAGGTTTTGATGAGGTTGTTAAATTTACCTTAATGCCCGGTTTTGATTGGCAAGAGCTAATAGCGCAATATCAAAGTATGTCGTTATTTAGTGCTCGTACTTTAATCGAGCTAGACCTTAATTTTCAAAAGCCAGGTATTGTTGGTAGCCAAACGTTTAAACAGCTCGTAGCACTAAACAACCCCGACACCGTACTTATTGTAAAAGGGGCCAAGGCCAGTCAAGATATTCAGCGCAGTGCTTGGTTTAAGTCGTTAGATAAACTGGGCGTATTTGTACCCTGCTACCCCCTGACCGGCAATCATTTAAGCCGTTGGCTTGATGAGCAGTGCCAGCGCTTAAAAATCAATATGCAAGCAGATGCCAAACGCACCCTAATTGATGCTACTGAAGGTAATTTGTTAGCGTGTTTTCAAGAGCTCGAAAAACTGTCGTTATTGCATGGCACTGCTATGATCGATCAACAGCAGGTTTTACAAGGCCTACTTAATCAAGCCAAGTTTGATATTTTTGATTTAAGTGATGCACTGCTACAAGGTAATAGTCGCCAAGCAATTAAAGTATTAAATAAACTCGCTGGCGATAACACTGAAGCTGTGAGTATCTTATGGACCATTACTAAAGAAGCAAATACCTTACTAAGCCTACAATTAGGCTTACAACAAGGTGAACAACTGGCAACGCTATTTAAACAAAAAGCCATCTGGAAAAATCAGCAAGGGCCGATTCAACAAGCACTTAATCGTTTGTCGATACATACTTTAGAGCAAATCACCCAGTTGCTCGCACAATTTGATGCCAGCTATAAACAAGGTAACTTAATCAAGCCTTATCAAGCTTTGGCACATATTTGTTTGGTGTTTTGTCAGCCATTGGTGATCCCACTGCCTGCGCACCCACTTAACTAATTATTAGGCGTTTATAATGATTGCACTGTTTGGTGGCACCTTCGACCCCGTTCACTTAGGCCATATAAATATGGCGAAGCACTGTGTAAAACACTTTAATTTAGCGACTTTATACTTTATGCCTTGTGCTATTCCAGCTCATAAGACTGCACCTGGGATAAGTACGCAGCATCGCATCGCAATGCTCAATGCAGCGATTGCACCTTACCCATATTTTCAACTCGATTTACGCGAACTCAATCGCAGTGGCCCGTCATATTCATTATTAAGCCTGCAAGAGATCCGCACACAATTTCCAGATCAACCATTATTATTTTTAATTGGCATGGATTCGTTTAATAACTTAGATAAATGGTTTGAGTGGCAAACAATTACTCAGCTTTGTCATATTGTGGTATTTCAACGCCCGGGCCTAAAATGCACTGCCCATGGCGAGTTACTCGCATACCAACAAGCCGCAGAATGTAGTAATAGCGCAGAGCTTACAACGCAAGCTGGTGGAAAATTATATTTTTTAGCTGGCGAAGAAATGGCTATTGCCTCAAGCGATATTCGCAAGGCGATTAAAAATGCCATAGATTACAATGAACTTCTTCCTACTGGCGTGAGTCAGTATATTCAATCACAGCAACTTTATCTAAGTGATGAATAAATACCAGTTGCGTGATAAAATAACAGCTATTCACTTTTAAATGAGATAACACCTTGGATACGAAACAACTACTCGCCTTTGCAATAGACAAAATTGACGATATGAAAGCACGTGATGTGGTTAATATTGATGTAAGCGCAAGCTCAGACATCACCGATTTTATGGTCGTGTGCTCTGGTACTTCGAAACGTCATGTATTGTCAATTGCTGATCATTTAGCAAAAGAAGCTCGTCACGCAGGTCAAGAGCCTCTAGGTTATGAAGGCCAAAGCGATGGTGAATGGGCACTGGTTGATTTAGGCGATGTAATCGTACACGTAATGCAAGATCAAGCACGTAGCTATTACGACCTCGAAAAACTATGGAGCTAATTGCTCACTAATTTTACTAGAGCTTGGATGTAACACGTGAAAATACAGATGATTGCCGTTGGCACCAAAATGCCAGCGTGGGTAGAAACGGGTTTTGCACAATATCAGCGCCGCTTTCCAAAAGATATGGCGCTGGAGTTAATTGAAATTCCCGCAGGTAAACGTGGTAAAAATGCAGATATTAAACGTATTTTGCATATTGAAGGCGAAAAAACCTTAGCCGCTATCCCTAAAGGCAATCGTATTGTTACGCTTGAGGTAACAGGCAAAGCGCTTGATACTCACCAATTAGCAAAAGACATGGAGAAGTGGCAACTGGATGGCCGCGATGTAAGTTTGCTAATTGGCGGCCCTGAAGGCTTAGCACCAGAATGTATTGCTGCCTCAGAGCAAAAATGGTCATTATCAAATTTGACCCTACCACATCCATTGGTGCGTATTATTGTTGCTGAAAGTCTATATAGAGGCTGGAGCTTAAACAATAACCACCCGTATCATCGCGAGTAACATTTACTCATGCGCAAACACAGACCCACAATTAGAGACCACTCAGCAGAAGCTAACCTATTTGCTCGTCGCGCCTTTGTGGGGTTTGTATTTGTTACTATTTTAGTCGCGGTTTTACTTTCCAATTTATATACCATTCAAGTTGATGATCACCAAGATTATCAAACACGTTCTAACGACAATCGCATTAAAGTGATTCCTATTGCTCCTAACCGAGGCCTTATTTATGACCGCAATGGTGTGTTGCTTGCTGAAAATAAACCGGTTTATAATTTAGAAGTCATTCCTGAAGAAGTTGACGATCTTGATGCATCACTGTCAGCACTGACACAATTTATTGATATCTCAGAGCAACAAAAAAACGATTTTCTTGATGATATAAAGCATAACCGTCGCTTTAAGAGCCAAGTATTAAAAGCACGTTTAAACGAACAAGAAGTAGCGCGTTTTTCAGTTAATCAGTATAAATTCCCTGGGTTTAGTATCGAAGCACGTTTGGCACGCTACTACCCGTTTGCAGACACCCTAACTCATGCGTTAGGTTACGTCGCTAAACTCAATAAAAAAGAACTGGCTCAGCTCGAATCACAAGAGCAAGGTACTAATTACCGTGCAACCCATGATATTGGTAAACTCGGTATTGAGAAATATTATGAACAACTGCTGCATGGCCAAGTAGGCTCGCAGCGGGTTGAAGTCAATAATCGTGGTCGTGTCATTCGTACCTTAAGCATGACTCCTCCGCAACCAGGTAATGATTTAGTGCTCACCCTTGATGTTGGCTTGCAGCAGATTGCCCAACATGCACTTAAAGATATGCGTGGCGCTGTAGTCGTCATGGACGCTAAAGACGGTGGCGTGTTAGCACTGTATTCTAATCCCAGTTATGATCCGAACTTATTTGTTCACGGTATTAGCAGTAAAAACTATAAAGCCCTATTAAACCCTGACCGACCTCTTATAAATAGAACCACACAAGGACGTTATGCACCAGCATCGACGGTAAAACCTCACATGGCAGTTCTTGCTCTTGAAGAAGGTCTCGTTACCGAGCAAACGTCAATGTGGGATCCTGGCTTCTTTCAAATTCCGAATGTTGATCATAAATGGCGAGATTGGAAACGTTGGGGCCATGGTCATGTTGATGTTTACAAAGCCATTGAAGAGTCGTGCGATACCTACTTTTATGATGTCTCTTATCGATTAGGGATCACGAAAATCAGTGATTTTATGGCACAGTTTGGCTACGGTGATTTAACCGGCATTGATATTCATGAAGAAACCACGGCTATTTTGCCCTCAAAAGAATGGAAAGAAGGCCGTTTTAAAGAATCATGGTGGCGTGGCGATACAATCTCAGTTGGCATTGGCCAAGGTTATTGGACCGCAACCCCCCTACAAATCGCAAACGCGATGAATATATTAGTGAACCGTGGAATTAACCACCCACCACACTTAGTACAAGTTGTGAAAAAAGACGATGAAGTTACACAAATCAATAATGAAGAAAAACCCCCGATTTTTTTAAAAGAACCTCACCATTGGCAAATCGCTTTAGATGCTATGCATAACACAGTACAAAAAGCCTCTGGTACCGCTCACAAAGCATTTAAAGGAACAAATTACGATTCAGCAGGTAAAACAGGCACCGCACAAATAGTCAGTATTGCTCAAGGTGAACGCTACGATGCAAAATCCCTCAAAGAGCGTCAACGTGATAACACTATCTATGTAGGCTTTGCACCTTATGAGGATCCCAGAATCGTTGTTTCTGTTGTTCTAGAAAACAATCATGGCGGTGTGCAAATTGCTCGCCAACTAATGGATTACTACTTTGCTGCAAATCCCGTTAATCTTGCCAGGAATAACACACCATGACTACTCTACATGATGGTCGTTCAATCTGGGTGCGTATGCATCTTGACTTGCCGCTACTACTGGCATTGCTATTAATGATGGCAGGCAGTGTAACCGTTGTTTATAGCGCCAGTGGTCAAGACCCGGCAATGATGATCCGCCATATTACCAGGATGGGCGGCGCAATTTTAGGCATGCTTATTTTGGCGCAATTTTCACCAGCGACCTTAAAGCGTTTAGTTATTCCTTTATATTGTGCTGGATTACTGATGCTAGTTGCGGTGCTGTTATTTGGCGTCAGCTCCAAAGGCGCTCAGCGCTGGTTAGATTTAGGTATTACCCGTTTTCAACCTGCTGAATTAATGAAAATAGCCGTGCCTATGATGGTGGCTTGGTATATTGGCCGTAATCATTTACCGCCTAGAGCACTACACTTAGTTGTTGGTTTTACCATTGTTATGGTTCCCACACTCCTGATCAAAGAGCAGCCCGACTTAGGCACATCTATCTTAATCGCCAGTTCAGGGATATTTGTATTATTTTTGTCTGGTCTAAGCTGGCGATTAATCGGCTTTTTGAGCGCTTTGGTTGCTTTAGCTGCGTGGCCTTTTTGGCATTACGGTATGCATGACTATCAAAAACAGCGGGTACTAACTTTGTTCAATCCAGAAAGCGATCCTCTTGGCTCTGGTTACCATATTATTCAATCAAAAATAGCTATCGGCTCCGGTGGTATTGAAGGTAAAGGTTGGTTGCAAGGCACCCAATCACAATTAGAATTTTTACCCGAACGCCATACTGATTTTATCTTCTCTGTACTTAGTGAGGAGTTTGGTCTTTTTGGTGTATGTGTTTTATTATGCATGTATCTATTCATCATTGGTCGCGGTTTATATATCGCGGTTAATGCCCAAGATGCATTTGGTAAATTACTGGCAGGTGCACTGACCCTGACTTTTTTTGTTTATGTATTTGTAAATATTGGCATGGTATCAGGGTTACTGCCTGTAGTGGGTGTACCATTGCCATTAATAAGTTATGGCGGTACATCGATGGTTACCTTAATGGCTGGATTTGGCATTATTATGTCTATCGCAACTGATAAAAGGATGCTATTAAAGTAATGCGTTACTGTCTAAAGTTGTTCAGTTGTTCATGGTTAATGATTGTTTTAAGCGCTTGTAGTTCCTCAGGCATAAATCACAGTGACCGGTATAGTATGCGCCATGATTCTGCACCACTTCGCGCGCCAACTGAATTAGAAATGCAAGATGCCATAGTCACTAAAGTTACCAAAAGTGCCAGTGCTGGCCGCGCTTACACCGTTAATGGCAAAAACTATACTCCGATGCTGGATGAAACTGGCTATAGCGAAGAAGGTATCGCCTCATGGTATGGGCGCAAATTTCATGGTTACCACACCTCAAATGGCGAAATATATGATATGTTCGCGATGACTGCCGCTCATAAAACGTTACCCTTACCAAGCTTTGTAAAAGTAACCAACACCAGTAATGGCAAGTCTGTGATTGTCCGTGTAAATGATCGTGGCCCATTTCATGATGACCGCTTAATCGATTTATCCTATGCAGCAGCGTATAAACTTGGTTACTATCATCATGGTACAGCCAAGGTTAAGCTTGAGGCTATCACAATGCCCGATTCGACTGCGCGTTTGAGTTATATTCAAGTCGCTGCAGGCAGTACCTTAGAAAATATTGAAGCATTAGCGTACACCCTACGCCAGCAATATCAATTACCCACTAATATTGTGGAAAAAGATGCTATTTATAGGCTGCGTTTAGGGCCAATTAAAAATGCTGAGCAAGCTCAGCAAGTACTTGAAAAATTAAAACAGGATCAATTTCAAAACGCGTTCTTGCTTTATAGTGAATAACACCTTTAGAATGAGGTAAACGCGAATCTTTAACTTTAACCATTAATGAGTATGATGAAATCTATTAAATCCAAAATTATTAGCGGTGTGTGTAGCGTTGTTTGCTCTGCTGCCGTTTTTTCTGCGACCGCCCAAATCATCCCAGCCCCACCTCAAGTTAATGCAAAAGGTTATTTTCTTGTTGATTTTACTACAGGTAAAATTATAGCTGAAGGTGAACCTGATACTCGCCTAGCACCTGCCAGTTTAACTAAAATGATGACCAGCTATGTCATTGGTACCGAAATCAAAGCGGGTAACATTGCCCCAACCGATATGGTCACAGTGAGCGAAAAAGCGTGGGCTAAAAACTTTCCTGAATCATCAAAAATGTTTATCGAAGTCGGTAAGCAGGTCACTGTCGATGATTTAAACCACGGTATAATTATTCAATCAGGTAATGATGCCTGTGTGGCTATGGCAGAACATATTGCCGGTAGCGAAAGCGCATTTGCAGACTTAATGAATGCCCATGCTGAGAAATTAGGTATGAGTAACAGCCACTTCATTAACAGCCATGGCTTAGATACCAACGAACACTTCACAACCCCTCGAGATATGGCCACCTTAGGTGCAGCACTTATTCGTGATGTGCCTGACGAGTATGCAGTTTACGCACAAAAATCATTTACTTTTAACGGCATTAAGCAATACAACCGTAACTCACTGTTATGGGATGAAAGCCTAAACGTTGATGGTATAAAAACCGGTCATACATCGGAAGCCGGTTACAGCTTAGTAAGTTCAGCGACTAAAGATGATATGCGTTTAATCGCAGTGGTTATGGGTACTTCGAGTGAACGTGCACGTAAAGTAGAAAGTAAAAAATTACTTAACTATGGTTTTCGTTTTTTTGAAACAATCACACCTTACAAAGCCGGCGACAGTTTTGCCGAGCAACGTATTTGGATGGGTAACAAAGAAAATGTATCGTTAGGCATTTTAGTTGATACGCCGATCACTATTCCGCGTGGCCAACGTAAAAATTTAAAAGCCGACTTTAAACTTGATAAAGTTTTAGAGGCGCCATTAGCGAAAGGCTCTACCGTAGGTACTTTATCTTTACAACTTGAAGGCGAAGTAATTGCTCAGTATCCTCTGGTAACGCTTGAAGAAGTTGAAGAAGGTAGCTTCTTTAGTAAAATTTATGATTACCTACGTTTACAAATAATGTAAAACGCTACCAAATAATATAAGCGCCTTGCAAAGCAAGGCGTTTTTTTTTGCTTTAAAGATGGTAGAATGCGCCCCATATCTAACCCGCAAATAGCCAGAATACCAATTGTCTTACGTAAGCGATTAATTCAATTGCTATAAAGGTCGAGAACAGGTTATCTAATCGGTTTATTGTTTAGTAAAATAGTACTAAACGCACATAAGTATGAGGAGTCAACGTCGTGGCTACACCGGTAAAAAATACTAAATTTGATGAATATTTAGAATACCCTTGCCCTTTTACATTTAGAGTAATGGGGTTGGCAAACGTCAACTTAACTGACCAAATTCTAACTAAGTTACAACCTATTGCCCCTGGCGATTACGCGCCAAAAGTTAAACCTAGCAGCAAAGGTAATTATGAGTCAGTTAGCTTAGTCGTTACTGTGACCAGCGGCACTCATATTGAAGAAATTTATAACGTGATAAGTGCGATTGATGACGTACGACACATGCTTTAAACGCTAAGCGGAGTAAGCTGTGAGCGAAAATACCTTAATCGTCCGTCAACTTGGTAAACAGCGTTACATGCCAATTTGGCAACAAATGCAAAACTATACTGATGTTCGAACTGAGCATGATGCGGATGAAATATGGCTCGTTGAACATGAGCCAGTGTTCACGCAAGGCCAAGCAGGTAAAGATGAACACCTACTTGCCCCTGGCGACATAGAAGTGATCAAGGTTGACCGAGGTGGTCAAGTAACCTATCACGGACCGGGCCAGCAAATGATGTACGTATTATTTAACTTACGTCGCTTGAAAATTGGCGTACGAGAATTGGTCACATGGCTTGAAGAGTGTATTATCGATACACTCAATGATTACGGTATTAAAGCCTACGCAAAAGCAGATGCCCCGGGGGTTTATGTTAACGATAGCAAAATAGCATCATTAGGACTTCGTGTTCGCCGTGGCTGCTCTTTTCATGGTCTAGCATTGAATGTAAACATGGACATGAGCCCGTTTTTACGTATCAACCCATGTGGTTACGCCGGTATGAACATGGTGCAAACAACCGACTTGAACGGCCCAGAAAACCTTGCGCAAGCAGGTGCTGGGCTCGTAAAACATATGATTAAAAAACTTAATGCGACACAGGTTAAGTATACTGAAGGGTTTGAAAACGAATGAATAAACCAGTCAAGATGGAACCAGGGGTAAAACTACGCGACGCTGAAAAAATGGCGTTGATCCCAGTAAAAGTATTACCCACTGAAAAAAACGAAATGTTACGCAAGCCAGAGTGGCTAAAAATTCGCTTACCTAAATCAACCGAGCGGATCGACGGCATTAAACAAGCCATGCGTAAGCACGGACTGCATTCAGTGTGTGAAGAAGCCTCTTGCCCTAACTTATCAGAATGCTTTAATCACGGTACAGCAACTTTTATGATTTTAGGCGCAATTTGTACTCGTCGTTGCCCATTTTGTGATGTTGCCCATGGCCGTCCGTTAACACCAGACGCCGCAGAGCCTGAAAAGTTGGCTCTTACTATTCGCGATATGAAATTAAGCTATGTAGTGATCACCTCAGTGGATCGAGATGATTTACGTGATGGCGGCGCACAACATTTTGCTGATTGTATTCGTGAAATTCGTAAGTATAACCCAAAAATCACCATCGAAATTTTAGTGCCTGATTTTCGTGGTCGCATGGACCGAGCGCTTGAAATCTTAATAGAAACGCCACCAGATGTATTCAATCATAACCTTGAAACTGCACCGCGTTTATATAAACTTGCGCGCCCAGGTGCTGACTACAAATGGTCATTAGAATTACTGCGTCGCTTTAAAGAAGCACACCCTGAAGTGAAAACTAAATCAGGTCTAATGGTTGGTCTTGGCGAAGAAATTAGCGAAATCGAAGAAGTACTGCGTGATTTACGCGCGCATAATGTCGATATGCTAACGGTTGGCCAATACCTACAGCCATCAAAGCATCACTTACCTGTAAAACGCTACGTGCCACCAGCAGAGTTTGACGCGCTTAAAGAGTACGCTGATGAAATTGGCTTTACTCATGCCGCATCAGGTCCATTTGTTCGTTCAAGCTACCATGCTGATCAACAAGCTGCGGGTAAAGAAGTGAAGTAATCATTTTTACAAAATTGAAAAAGCCGTTAGTAATGGATTAAATCACTAACGGCTTTTTGTTTTCTTAATCACGTGCAATTTATATCGATACCGACACTCATCTCGCATGTCTTTAATTACTAAAGCTAGGATTATATTGATAAACGGCTTGTGATTTAGTCAGCCCCCCTGTGAGGTTCCAACTACTTAAACTATTCATACCATCGAACGCAATCAAAGCTCGTTGCACTACTTTTTGCGTATAATTAGCCATGAAGTCTTCATATTTAAACGATGGCTGCGCGATGATTAGCTGTTGACCAGCCGAGGGAATACCGCTGTACCATAGTGTTACACTGACTTGTGCATCAATTGAGCCTAAGTCAATTTGTGCTCCTTTATAAACACGCTCGTAAATAGTTAAGTTGCCGACTTGTGCCAGCATCAAATTATCATTAAAACTAAACTCTGATTCAAAGCCAGAGTCATGCGTATTTATATCTTTAAAGTCATTGATTGTACGAGTATTTGGTGCTTTAGTTGAATGACTATAAACTACTTGGTAATCAGAATTGGTTATTTCTCAGTCAGCCTCTAGCTTAGTCTTGGTGCCGTTAGTCGCTGATGATAAATCTTCGAAATTAGCGATATAGCGATCCCGACTGCGAAATTTCAATGTCACTTCTGAATTACCATTTTCGATTCGTTCACGAAACGAATAACCTAAATTTTGCAGCTGACAGCTACCTAGAGTATCGAAAAACTTAACTGTACGGTTCTTATCAAGTGATAATGAGCCATTTACATCGTAAGATTGCCGCCTCTACTATGGCTTTAAATGCACTAAAATAACTGTCTACGTTAGCCGACTCATTACTATAAGTGAGTTTGCTAGGCTCGAGTAAACCCTTATACTATCGAGAAATCACATCAGGATTATCGGCACTAACAGCGCTACAAATTAATAATAATGACAAACCACTGACATTCGCTTTTATGTTTCATCACTAACCTTTATAAATTGTAATAAAAAAAGCCGACGTGAATCGGCTTGAATTCATTATGATTATTGAATAGGTGATAAATCCAGACCATCAACTATATACAAGGTATTACCATCAACGACAGTATTATTAGTATCTAAATACTTTTGCCCTAACGGCCCTCCAATAGTGGCTTCAGACCAAGTAGCAAAGTCATCATCATTAATCACCCCCAAACGCGTATTATCGATAAGCCATAAACCTTCCATCTTGTCATGTGGGTAAGAAACTTCGTTAACCATATCAACAACTGGCGATGTGCTTTTTGTCACTGGTAAGATATTCTTTGCAGCTAGTTCAGCCCAACCTGCATCATAATCAACTGCATCATTTATAACTTGCTCTATTGTTTTACCTGCAATGATTAAACCTAAATTGCTATTTTGTTCAATATCCCCCATTGCTGCAACTGCTTCTAAATCGGTCGCACCGCTGATATCAATCTTATAAACATGCTTTTGTGCTGTCTCATCACCTTTGTTATAAAAAGCACCGTCACGTTCAAGTACTAAGAAGCTCGTGTTGCTCAGCGCTTTAATTGCTGAGTTAGAATTCGACCCTTTAACCTGTCGATACAAATATTGCGAAATATTGCCAGTTTCTAAATCAACAGTGACAATACGAGTTAAATCTGTACGGTTTTTACTCGGATTATCCAAGCTTGATTGCATAATGCCGACTAATGTTTTCTGATCAGGTGTGATCGCTAACCCCTCCATACCACGGTTAGCCCATCGATTAGCAAACTCTGCTGGTAAGTTAATCTTCAAACCGTAATCAGTATTAATAGCATCTGTACGTATGTCTGCGGTAAATGCATTAATACGGCCAATTTCTTTACCGTTAGCATCATAATGCACCATGTGTGGACCATACTCATCGCTAACCCAGAAAGTACCATCTTTTAAAGCAGCTAAACCTTCGGCATCCAAACCATAATCATCATAAACTGCAGGGTTAGTAACTTCGTCATACGGCTGCGTCATATCTGCGCGAATAACTTCGCCATCAGTCGTATACGGTACTTCACCTGTTCCACCTAATGCAGCTGAATTTGGTAGGCCACTAATATTGTTACCATCACGATCTTTGAGCAAAATATCTTTAATCTTAGCGATATCACCCGTTGACTGAACTGCAAATAAACCAATACGCGGCGTGTAGTCAGGTGTTGGGAACTTCTTACCATTACCGTGAGGTGCGCCCTCTTGAGAGGTTCGATAATTAGAATTAGGACCACGATCAGTTAAAGCATAAAATTGTGTCGTATTCATCGGGTGACCATCCATATCAGAGCCGTAACCACCATTGCGTACCTCAAAAGTAGATCCTGGGTAATAATAATTTTCTAGTTCGTTGCGCATTACGGTATAAGATAGACGCTCACCGGTAGTCCCAAAATTATCAGGGTTACAAAGAAAGGACGTACTTGTAACCTCTGTTGTGGCTAAAGCACCATTGCGGTCGGCATCCAAACCCGAATCAATTTTTATGCCGCCCATCCAACAGTTGCTATCGCCCATATTCAACTCTGTTTGCATAACTAAGCTGTTTAATCCAACAGCACCGTCTATACCGCCATTACCATTCGTGCCATCTGTCCCATTAGCACCGTCTTTACCATCACTGCATGCGCCTAGTAATACTGTTACTAAAACGAACGATAGGTTTAGTTTAAATTTTTTCACAACAACTCCATTTATACTTTTTATAATTAGAGTGGTCATAGTAAGCAGTAAAAATGACAGCAATTAATGCCTAATAATTACTAACTTGAACTTTCAATGAAACTTGCATGACAAATTCATAGTTGATTATGAATAAACATCAAATAAAGAGGCTCTTCAATCGATTACAAGTAACTAACGGACTTATTTAAGCGCTGAGCAGCTTAAACACATTCGCTTCCTCACGCTGCATTGCCTGACGTTCATGGGCATACAACTGCGCTAATTTAATCTCTGACAATGGCGTTTTAGCACTTACCAGAGTTAGCTCTAAATTAGGCTGCACATGACTAAATACATAATGAACTCGCGCAATATGAAATTCTGAACTGACTAAAATGGCCGCGGTTATATGTTCCGCTATAAGTATTGGCTTAGTGAGTAACGCATCCTCAAAGGTAAAGCGGCTTAGTGCCACCGGTAAAAAAGCAGATTCGGGTATGCCAAGTTCAATTAAGTAACTTTTAGTATATTCACCATGGGCGTGGTTAGTGGTATTAAAATGTGCGCCAAACCCGCCGGTGCACAATACCTTAACAGAGGGGTTTGCTTGGTATATTTGATAAGCTCGCTGACAACGGCTTTTTGCTATTACTGATAAACTACCATCGTTGTTATTTGGCCCACCTAAAACAATCAGTGCCGTTTTAATTTCGCTATTCGTCGCTGCTCTCATTACGCGATTCTCAATTGTTTTTTATTCTTTGGCTATCAGCTTAAAACTATTTTTGCGGTTTGCAATTAATCATTAGGTCAAACGGCTTTTCCTTGAGACAATCCACACTGTTATTTTTAAAACATGGTTCTTTATGAAACTATTAGTTAGAAACTTATCACGTACTATCACTGAACATGAGATCCGCGTACTTTTTACTGAACACGGTAAAGTAGCCGATTGTAATTTAGTACTAGATAAAGAAACCGGCCAATCGAAAGGCTTTGCCTTTGTAGAAATGCCAAACGATGCAGAAGCTGCTGTAGCAATAAAAGCATTGAATCAAAGTACTGTTGATAAAAGCAAGATCCGCGTAAAGAAAGCTGACGCTTAAACGTGTTATTTTGTTGCAAAAGGCCAGCACTCTTCGCTGGCTTTTAGCTTTTCCCCACACAACTTCTGCGCCAGTCCCTTTCACCCAACGAAATTTAATTCAATCACTAAATCATAGTATCCAAAATCAACTAATTGTATTTTATAAAAATATCTGCGCTTCATGGCAAAAAACTAGACAGCAAAACCGACACCCCATATAGTCACAGTATGTATCCTTAAAAACCTGCAATTATGTCTCCTCTTTTTAAATCACTCAGTATAACTTTATTATTGGGCTTAACTGGCTGTTCAGAGCCTACTCAAGAACAGGCAACGCTTGACAATACAACCAGTGTAAATTTAAGCAATATTAAACAACATATTAAAACCCTTGCCTCAGACGAATTTGAAGGACGCGGTCCATTAACGCGCGGTGAAGTAAAAACTGTGGGTTACTTAAGTGACCAATACCAAGCGCTTGGATTAACTGGTGCATATAATGATAAGTTTTTACAGCCGGTAAAAATGGCGATGGTAACCGCTGATCAAAACATGCAATTAAAAATTGGCGACTTGAGCTTTACCGCTGGTAAAGATTTTACGGCGCGAACGAAGCAATTACAGCCACTTATTGATGTTCGTGATTCAGAGGTAGTATTTGTTGGTTATGGCATTAATGCGCCCGAGTATAATTGGAATGATTATAAGAATATTGATGTAACGGGTAAAACGGTTGTTGTGTTAGTAAATGATCCTGGGTTTGCTACGCAAAACGATGCGCTATTTACCGGCAACGCTATGACCTACTACGGTCGCTGGACTTACAAATACGAAGAAGCCGCTCGCCAAGGCGCAGCCGCAGTATTTATTGTGCACGAAACAGCGCCAGCTGCATATCCTTGGGGCGTAGTTGAAAGCTCAAATACAGGCACAAAATATACCTTGATGGATAACAACCTAAACGCATCAGAACTACCGGTTATGGGTTGGCTAACACTCGATGCAACCGAGCAGCTATTTAAATCAGCAAACTTGAGCTATCAACAATTAAAGCAACAAGCACTTAACGACGACTTTAAAGCTACTGCGCTTAATTTAACAGCAAACCTTGCATTTAAAAACGAAGTGTCACACGCTAAATCACACAATGTTGTTGCAAAATTAACGGGCAGTGAAGCGCCTGATGAATATATTGTGGTCAGCGCACATTGGGATCATTTTGGCACTAAGCAAACTGATAGCGGGCCAAAAATTTATAATGGTGCAGTTGATAATGCCTCAGGCAGTGCTGCCACAATTGAAATCGCTCGTATATTAAGTAACATGCATAAACAAAAACCGTTTAAGCGCTCGATTATTTTTGCGAACTTTACCGCCGAAGAAACAGGGTTAATTGGCTCAGAGCAATTTGCCAGTGGCGAACTTATCCCTACCAAGCAGATGGTCGCTCTGTTAAATATTGATGGTATGAATGTGCTAGATGGCACCGATTACATACTGCAATACGGCAAAGGCTTATCACAAATGGAAGACTACCTTAGCAAAGCCGCAAGCAAACAAGGCCGTCATGTAAAAATGGATCCCGTGCCACAAAACGGCCTATTCTTCCGATCAGATCACTTCTCACTAGCTAAACAAGGCGTACCTGGTTTACTGTTTATGAGTTTAGGTGATACAGATCCAGATTATATTGCTCATAAATACCATAAAGAAGCTGATGATTACTCTGCTCAGTGGTCATTAGGTGGTGTAAAACAAGACATCGAGTTAATTGTTGATATCGCATCACAATTGGCAAACAACGGTGATTGGCCAAAATGGCAAGCCGATTCAGATTTTAAAACTCGTCGCGCCCAAGACCGCGCAGAATAAATTAAGTTGAGTTGGGGTAGGCATTCATCGCCTACCCCATTTTTATTAATGCCCTTTCTTATTGCGTTGTGCGCTCAATAATAAGGTTTCGGCTTTTGCCCCTAAATACACATAAATAGCCAACGCAATCAATAGCCCTACAACCGCCAACATCATATAAATTGCCGGTAATAAATACTGCGACTGCCCCAGCGCTGCCTTAAACATCGTTAATAACGCTTCAATAGACACTGCAATTAAAATAGTTGAAATAAACCGTGTGATAGTGCGCCGCGTTGAACTGTGCCTAAAGATATCTTTATGCATTAAAATTTCTTCTTCGAGAATCGTTTTACCTAAATCAAATATTGCTAACGCGAGGGTGATAAAAATGATGATCGTAAACGGTTCGAGCGGATCATTTTCTATAGAGCGGACAAACAGTAAGCTATAAATATCACCAAACACCCTACCAAGTAAAAATAACACTAAGATAAATAAGCAACTGACAATAATGCCATAACCCGCTTTAAAAAATGGCGTCATCGTGGCGCGAGTACGATCCCCCATAATAAATTCGATTAATTGCGTTAGACATACATCAATCACTAAATAGCGATTTTCGCCATATGAAGCATGTAACGATTTTATTGCTGAAATACATAAGTGATTGGTCGCGATCGAAATATAGGGCGGCGTAAAACGAGTATGTTGCTGTTGTTGGATACCTTGAAAATACGGCCGTTCACTCAAATCCTGTGAATCGCCACGATTATTTAAGGTCTTCATATACTGACGTTTAAAGCAGACATTGTTACCTAGCTGCACGCCATTTTTATCTAAACAGTATTGTAATTCTAAAAATGGGTATTGAGCGATTAAATAACGATTATCTTGTTGTTTTTTAACACCGTCTTCTAAGCTTGCTAGCACTGAGTCAAGTAAGTCGTGGATCACGGTTTGATATTCTTGGTAACGTTCGACGCTACTGATATAACTCATTCTTGCCATGTGTTTGCTCCTAACTGCATAATTAAAAGTAATAGCAATTACAGAACCAACTTTACAAAAACTTATAAATCAATTGGTTGCATTATTTAAATAAAATAAAAAATCTATTTCGCACCAACCAGGTGCAAAATAAACTGCTGGACTTACTTTTTTGCAAGCACAAAAAATGGGCTACTTAGCCCATTCTTTCATTAAATCAATTACTTTTAAATTTCATCATCAGAGTCTTGCACTTGACGTTGTGCAGCTCTAGCAATGATTTCAACATAAAACGACTCTAAGCCTTGTTTTTCAATTTCGCTGATTGAGTTGCTAATTTCAGCAACGTGCACCACTTGGGCATCTTCAGCTGTGTTACCAAATTTACAATCAAATGCCCAGTAATCAGCATCAATTGGCAACGTTTTGTTACGCTCTCTTTTCAAATACTTTTTTACTTCATGCTTTGCAGCATCTACCATGCGAGGGTATTTGATTTTCTCGTGATTCAGCGTGAATGTTTTCTTCATTACGTTCCTAATTACCTTGATTTAATGATGATGGCAATAATACCAAGTAAATTGGAAATGCCATTTGGGGTCATTATAGCAATTGCATTTAGTTTGTGGATGCTTTTTTTACACTAAAATAAATAAAATATTTTTACCGATAATTATTACAGCTTAATATCACGCTTGGGCAAGGTGTAAGGGTTGATGAAGATCAGCATTATTAAGGCTATCGTAAAATGCAGTCGCATCCATTTGCGGATGATCCAGCTGTGTTTCTTTATCTAAATGACGCTTTCGCACGACAAGTTCGCAATTATCAATCACCATTAGTGGAATATGGTTTTTATCATCTCTGATCACTAATGGTTCCGGCGCAAGGCACGAGCGTAAACGGATATCTGCCATGCTGCCTTGTTGTAATAGCTGTGCATTATGTTGGCCAATGAGCATATCAAATTCATCTGGAGCCAATGCTTGCTCAGGCCCTGCCCCTAATTGTTCACGTAATTGCGCTTCAGTTGGTGTTGAAGCATGTGCATCAAATGGGGTTTTAGGGAGATGAAATTGACTAAAATCTAACACGTCATGAGAAAGCATTGCCAATAATAATGCAAACTCGCCACGACGGTGTTCTGAGACACTTTTGGCAAGACGATTGTTAAGTTGACTCTCTGTGATTAACAAATCATCGATTTGCATAGACTTTAGCCGATTGCAGTTAGTAATAGATATTTATCGGCTTTATTTAATATTTCTTTAGCTTTTTTCTTTACTTAAATGCTCACTTTGCTATTATCAGCGCCGTTGCATTGGAGGGGTTCCCGAGCGGCCAAAGGGATCAGACTGTAAATCTGACGGCTCAGCCTTCGCTGGTTCGAATCCAGCTCCCTCCACCACTTTTCTTACCGCTAAGTTAAGTGGGGCCAAATGCGACAAAATTAGTGTGGAGGGGTTCCCGAGCGGCCAAAGGGATCAGACTGTAAATCTGACGGCTCAGCCTTCGCTGGTTCGAATCCAGCTCCCTCCACCACTTTTCTTATCTATCAGCAAAACTTCATTCTTCGAACTTTATTCTCGCTAACTTTATTCTCGCTAACTTTATTCTCGCTAACTTTATTCTCGGT